>JAUYGW010000133.1 GCA_030690245.1 Gallionella sp.
ATAGCGACCGGCGCTGCAGGGACGCAGTCCATCACCGGCGAGCGCCACCCGGATTATGCGGCCCTCGCAGGGGCCGTCGCCGAAGTCGCCGTCTGGCTCGCCCAGGCGATCATCCGCGACGGCGAAGGCGCGACCAAGTTCATCACCGTGCAGGTTGAGGGTGGGAGGGACGAGGCCGAATGCAAGCAGATCGGCTACGCCATCGCGCGCTCGCCGCTGGTCAAGACCGCCTTCTTCGCCTCCGACCCCAACCTCGGACGCATCCTCGCCGCGATCGGTTATGCGGGCGTGGCTGATCTCGATGTCGATGTGCTCAAGCTGTATCTGGATGATGTGCTGGTCGCCGAGAATGGCGGGCGGGCTGCGAGTTACCGCGAGGAGGATGGGCAGCGGGTGATGCAGCAGAGCGACATCACCATCCGCGTGGTGCTGAGTCGTGGGGCTGCTGCTGCGACATTGTGGACTTGTGATTTTTCTTACGATTATGTGAAGATTAACGCGAGCTATCGCTCGTAGGTCGGGCTTCAGCCCGACGGCTGTAGGTTGGGTTGAGCGCAGCGATACCCAACAATAAAATCAACATCAACACCGCCGGGGGTTGCCCGGCAGCAAGTTACCTTCTTTTGCGTCGCCAAAAGAAGGTAACCGAAGAAAAGGCGACCCCGGTTTGCCGCCCTTCGGGTGCCCTGCGTTGCTCGACTGGTCAGGCGGCTGCGGAACTCGCGCTACGCGCTCAGACATAACCAGCGACTTGGCTGGCGTCGTTTGCCAGCTTAGTCGAATGGCTAGTTGTTTCATCAGTCCTCGCCGACACCCCCTGACCAGCCTCCGCTACTCGGCGGCGCACAGGGGAGTTGGGCGGTACGCAACGAGTTGATCACAAATGGCAAACTGAACCAATGGGTGGTTTTGCGCTAAGATCTACTTCAACTTGATATTACGTTTACTTCAAGGCACGATGCGTTATCGTCGATATACGGATTAAATTCATGCCAAGCGCGACTATTAAGATATTCCTCGTACACGGTGACGCAAAACGGCTCCGAACGGCAGAATTGTCGAACTGGACAGGCAAAGCCGTAGCTGGCCCAAGAAGTGAATTCGATAGCGTGCTTGCCCGCGATGAATCTCACAATTCAGGTGTCTACTTTCTAACAGGCATTGATCCAGAAACTGGAACAAATACCGTATACATTGGTGAGGCTGAGTCTATTCGAGATAGGGTAAAAAGCCATCTCGATAAAGACTTCTGGAATCATATCGTTTTTATTACAAGCAAAGACGAAAATCTCACCAAGTCCCATATCAGGTATCTTGAGGGCCGCTTAATAGACCAGGCAAAGCAAGCTGGTCGTGCTCAAGTCAAAAACAGTCAAGGTGGCGGTGCGCGGTTACCGGAATCTGACCGCGAAGACATGGAAATTTTTCTTAAAAAGATTCATCAATTGTTGCCAGTTCTTGGTGTTGAGGTATTGGTTCCAACATCAATAAAAGCTGCTGGTGCAACAGAGCTTGAGTTACTTTCATGCGAAATAAAGGGACTTAAAGCCGCCGGGCATTTAACACCAAATGGAATTGTGGTTTTCGCAGGGTCACAGGCTGTTCTAAATGAGCGTCCCTCATCTCATAAATACCCGTGGCCAGTTAATATGCGGCAAAAGCTGAAAGACGAAGGCGCCCTCACTGTGAAAACAGACCATCTTCTATTTATGCAGGATGTCGAATTTTCAAGCCCAAGCGCAGCTGCAGCGGTAATCCACGGTGGCCATGCAAATGGCCTAACAGCATGGAAAAATAAAGATGGCAAAAGCTTGAAAGAGCTTGAATCCATATAGTTAAGTAGGGTGGGCAGCTTGTTGCCCACCTTACTTCATAGTTTTGGGGTCTTCGCTTTTCTTCCCCTGAGCGCCGCCGAGTAGCGCAGGCTGGTCAGGGGATTTCGGCGAGGACTGATGAAACAACTAGCCATTCGACTAAGCTGGCAAACGACGCCAGCCAAGTCGCTGGTTATGTCTGAGCGCGTAGCGCGAGTTCCGCAGCCGCCTGACCGGTCGAGCAACGCAGGGAACCGCGAAGCGGCGGCAAACCGGGGTCGCCTTTTCTTGGGTTACTTTCTTTTTGGCGAAGCAAAAGAAAGTAACTAGCTGCCGGGCTACCCCCGGCGAAGTTGATGTTGGTTTTATTGTTGGGTATCGCTGCGCTCAACCCAACCTACATGTTGAAAGAGCCAGCGCACGCTACATCGACTTTTGATCTGGCTTGAAAATCTGAAAGAGTGCGTTGAACAATTCCACCGAAAACACAAAAATTGTCGAGGTCTCCGCCGCCGTCCTGCAACGCCTCGACGGCTCCTTCCTGCTTGCCCAACGCCCCCCCGACAAAATCTGGGCCGGCTACTGGGAATTTCCCGGCGGCAAGATCGAGCCTGGCGAGACGCCCTACTATGCACTGGTGCGCGAGCTGCGCGAGGAACTGGGTATCGAGGTCGAGACCGCGTATCCGTGGATCACCCGCGTGTTCACCTATCCCCATGCGACGGTGCGGCTGAATTTCTTTCGTGTGACAGAGTGGCAGGGCGGGCTGCATCCGCATGAGGGGCAGGAGTTCGCGTGGCAATCCCCTCTCTCACACGGTGGCGAAATGAGGCAGGCTCCGGTTTCTCCCATGCTGCCTGCCAACGCCCCAATCCTGCGCGCGCTGGAGCTGCCTTCGTTATATGCGATCAGTAATGCCGCGGAACTGGGGGTGGAAGAATTCCTGCGGCGGCTGGAGGTCGCGCTGGGCAACGGGCTGCGGCTGTTACAGTTGCGCGAGAAGCACCTGTCGCGCGACGAGTTGCGCGAACTGGCGCAGCGTGTGACGGCGCTGGCTCATGCGCATGGCGCGAAGGTGCTGCTTAACGGCGATGTCGCGCTGACGCAGGAGGTGGGGGCGGACGGCGTGCAGTTGACGGCCACGCAGCTCGCCGGATTGCACGAGCGGCCGGCCGTGGATTGGTGCGCGGCTTCCTGCCACAACGCGGAGGAATTGCGCCGCGCGGAAGCGCTGGGTTGCGACTTTGCGCTGTTGAGTCCGGTGCTGCCGACATTATCGCATTCCGGTGCGCAGCATCTGGGCTGGGTGAATTTCGCGGCCATCGCGGAGGGCTCAACCATTCCGGTGTATGCGCTGGGCGGTTTGACGCATGCCGATATGCAGACCGCATGGCGGCACGGCGCACACGGGATCAGTTTGCTGCGTCAGGCCTGGTGATCAGACGGGAGCAATTCCTGTTCGCGTTGTTCGACGCGATACTCTTCGTTTGCCCATTTGCCCAGGTCGATCAGCTTGCAGCGTTCGCTGCAAAACGGGCGGAAGGGATTGCTGGTATCCCATTGATGTTCCTTGCCGCAATGCGGGCAGGTGACGATTGGCGGTGCTTTGGCTGGCATTATGGCATTACGAAGGAAGGCTGCAGAAGGTCAGGTCGAACGGTACATCCTGTTCGAACAGGGTGCTTTTTGCGGCATAGTTGGCGGCGATGAAGCGGATGTTGATCGCATATTTGTTTGCGCCGACCTCGGGGATGCACGCCAGTTCGCTGCTCAGGCTGACGCGCAGCATCTGCGCGACGCGCCCTCCCTGCATTTGCTGGAAAGTGCCGTGATGCGCGGTGAAGTGGAGCACCTTGCCGCTTTCGCGCAACAGGCGCAGGATGATTTCCAGACCGCTGCGCAAGGGCAGGAACGGTGCCAGCCACGCCTGCAAATTTTCGCGCCGCGTGCCGGCATCCTGTTCCTGCCAGTAGTGATAGGAAGGCAGGTCGAACTGACAGGTGCCGCCCGGCATGACGGCGCGCTGTTTGATGCCCATCAGCCATTCGTTTTCGCGCAGATGCTGGCCGGTTTTGCCGGGCATCGCGAGTATCTCTGCGGATGCTCCTTCAATCTCTGCGAGGATGGTATCCAGCGCGCCTTCGGAAATTGCAGGGTTGTTATGCAGGGCGGAGAGAGTGCGCTTCTGGCGTTCCAGTTCCTGCAACATTTCGGATTTCAGGTCGGCGCGGCTGGCGACCTCAAGGATTTCAAACAGGGTGATCAGCGCGGCATGGTGGTCCATGCCTTGTTCGTGTTCGATGAAGTGCGCCATGCGTGCGAACAAGTCCTCCAGGCGCAACAGCGTGCGCATTTTTTCGTTAAGAGGATACTCGTAGTCGATCACGGCGGCATGGGCGGATAATTTCAGTTGCGAAAGATATATGGGATTCCCTTATACCGTCAATTACTGTTTTGTGTTTTTCGCATAACGTTCATGCAGCGCGGCAACCTGCACGGCCAGGTTGTCCAGCCCGGCATCGTTGCGGATGACATCGTCGGCCAATTGCAGCCGTTCGGCGCGCGGGGTTTGCCGCGCGATGATGGCGCGCACTTCCGCTTCGCTCATGCGGCTGCGCCCGATGACGCGCGCGATCTGGGTGTTTTCATCGCAATCCACCACCAGCACGCGCTGCACCATCTGCCGGAAGGTGCGGCTTTCGGGCAGCAGCGGCACGATGACAAGAATGTAGGGCTTGGCCTGCAATTGCGGCAACTGTGCCTTGGCCTGTTCGAATATCAGCGGGTGCAGGATATGCTCCAGCCGTTGTTTGGCGGCGGCATCCGAAAAGATCAGCGCGCGCATCCTGGCACGATTCAGTGCGCCGTCATCCGTGAGGGATTCGTCGCCGAAGGCGGCGCGGATCGCCGCGATGGCTTCGCCGCCGGCTTGCGTCAGCTGGTGGGCGATGGCGTCCGTATCGATGATGCCCGCGCCATGCTCCGCGAACAGCGTGGCGACGGTGCTCTTGCCGCTGCCGATCCCGCCGGTGAGTCCGATGCAGGTGCTCATTCCAATCCTATTTCGAAGGTCAAACAAGGCGGCGACGAGCGAGCGACACGGACAGTGCATTTGGCACGGCTAGGAGTGAGCAAGGAAGCCAACGCAGTTTCACCGATGAAATAGGATTGGAATCATGGGGCGGCGAGTAATTGCAAATAGCTTTGTGTCAGTGTTTGCCCCCAGAACAATGCGATCAGCCCGCCGCCCGCCAGATACGGGCCAAACGGGATGGGGATGTTGCGGCCATGCTTGGCCGCGACAATCAGGGTAATGCCGACCACCGCGCCCACTATAGAGGACAGCATGATGATGAGCGGCAACATTTGCCAGCCCATCCAGGCGCCCAGCGCGGCGAGCAGTTTGAAATCGCCGTAGCCCATGCCTTCCTTGCCGGTGGCAAGCTTGAACAGCCAGTACACACACCATAGCGCGAGATAACCGAACACCGCGCCCAGCACCGCGCTGTACAAATCGGTAAAGGTGCCGGACAGGTTGAACAGCAGGCCCGCCCAGAGCAGCGGAAGGGTGATGTCGTCCGGCAGTAGTTGCGTGTCGAAATCGATCGCCGTGAGTGCCAGCAATGCCCAGATGAGCAGCAACGCGCCGGCTGCCGCCCAGCCGAAGCCGAAGTGCCAGGCCGCAAATCCGCACAGCAGGCCGCTGATCGCCTCGATGACCGGATAGCGCGGCGAGATGGCCGCGCCGCAGCCCTTGCACTTGCCGCGCAACAGCAGGTAACTGATGACGGGAATGTTTTCCCACGCGCTGATGGCGTGATTGCAATGCGGGCAGGCGGAGCGCGGGACAACGAGATTGTAGGCGGGGGCGGCAACCGGTTCCTCGCCGCGCAGATCGGCGCATTGTTGCTGCCAGCCCAGCTCCAGCATTTTCGGCAAGCGGTGGATCACCACGTTCAAGAAGCTGCCGACCATCAGCCCGAGAAATAGGCACACGCCAATGAACGCGGCGGGAACCGCTTGCAGGAGTTCCAGGAAACTCATTGGGGGGATCGAGGAGCGGGGATAGTGGATCGAGGGAGATGTAATGCCAAGTGAGAAACCGGGTGCCCTCGCTCCTCGCTCCTCGCTCCTCGCTCCTGTTTCTTCGTCATACCACCTGGCCCATCTTGAAGATCGGCAGGTACATCGCGATCACCATGCCGCCGATCAGCGTGCCGAGCACCACCATGATGATCGGCTCCATCAGGCTGGACAGCGCCTCCACCGCGTCGTCCACTTCGGCCTCGTAGAAATCGGCCACCTTGCTCAGCATCGCATCCAGTGAGCCGGCCTCTTCGCCGATTGCCACCATTTGCAGCACCATGCTCGGGAACACTTCGGTATTCTGCATGGCCACGGTCAGGCTGTTGCCGGTGGTGACCTCGCGCTGGATATATTTTGTGGCATCGAAATAGACCGCATTGCCCGCAGCTCCCGCCACCGAATCGAAGGCCTCGACTAACGGCACGCCGGCGGCGAACATGGTGGCGAGCGTGCGGCTCCAGCGCGCGATGCTGGCCTTGCGGATCAGTTCGCCGAAAATGGGCAGCTTCAGCATCAGTCGATCCATGACCGACTGCATCTTTTTGCTGCGCTTCCAGAAATAAAAGAAGGTGTAAAAGCCGCCGCCGATCCCGCCGAAAATCAACCACCAGTAGGTCACGAAGACTTTTGAGATGGCCATGACGACCAGGGTCGGCCCCGGTAAATCTGCGCCAAAACTGGAAAACAATTCCTCGAACGCGGGGATCACGAAAATCATGATCACGGCGGTGATGACGAAGGCGATAACGACGATGGAAATCGGGTAGAACAACGCCGATTTGATCTTGCTCTTGATGGCCTGGATTTTTTCCTTGTAGGTCGCCAGCCGGTCCAGCAGGCTGTCCAGGATGCCCGCAGCCTCGCCCGCGCCGATCAGGTTGCAATACAGTTCATCGAAATACAGCGGGTATTTTTTGAAAGCCTGCTGCAGGCTGCTGCCGGTTTCCACGTCGGTTTTGATGTCGAACAGCAGTCGCGCCACGGAGGGGTTGCTGTGCCCCTTGCCGACGATGTCGAATGCCTGCAACAGCGGCACGCCGGATTTCATCATGGTGGCAAGCTGGCGGGTGAACAGCGAGATATCTTTTTCGGAGACTTTTTGAGTGCTGCCACGCAGTTTTTTTACCTTTGAGACATTGATACCCTGACGGCGCAGGTGGGCGGACACGCTGGCCTCGCCGGGCGCGCGCATCTCGCCTTTGACCCGCTTGCCGGTTTTGTCCTTGCCTTCCCAGAGATAGGAAAATTCTTTTGCCTTCGCGGCTTTCGGTGCAACAGCCATAGGGTCTCCCTTGGGTCACTCTCTAATATATTGACGGGCATGATGCCGAGCTTTATGCATCTTGTAAAGCTGAAGTGGAGAGTGGTAAGTAGTCAGTAGTGAGTGGAAAAACACGCCCCACTGGCTACTTACCACTGACTACTCACCACTCCCTACTGTTTGTTCGTCTGCATTGGAAAAATACGCGCTACCTTCACGATACGACCCTGTGTCTGGATGATCTCGATCGGGTAGCCCGCAATTTTCAGGCTGATGCCGGCCTCGGGCATGTCCTCGAGGTGTTCGAGAATCAGGCCGTTCAGCGTTTTCGCGCTGTCCAGCGGCAGGTGCAATCCCAGCTTGCGGTTCAGCTCGCGCAGGCTGCTGCTGCCTTCCAGCATGATGCTGCCATCTTCCTGGCGCAGGAATTTGCCGGTTTGCGCGGGGGATTGGGTAGTGAATTCCCCGACGATTTCTTCCAGGATGTTTTCCAGCGTCACCAGGCCAAGCAACTCGCCGTATTCATCCACCACCAGCCCCAGCCGCGCGTGGCGTTCCTGGAATTGTTGCAACTGCTTGAGCAGCGGCGTGTCGGAGGGAGTGAAATAGGGTTCGTTGAGTATTTCGCGCAGTTGTGCGACATCCAGGGTCATTTCCTGCAGCAGTGCCGGTACGCGTTTGATGTGCAGGATGCCGATGATGTTGCTGGGCATGCCGTCATAAACCGGCAGCAGGGTGTGGTGGCAGGTAATGATCTGCTGGCGCAATTCGTCGGCGCCGGCGTTGATGTCCAGCGCCTCGATCTGGTTGCGCGGAACCATCACGTCGTTTACGGTGATGCGCTCCAGGTCGACCAGGTTCAGCAGCATCTTCTGGTGCTTGTGCGGCAGGAAATGCTCCGCGTCCAATACCAGCCCGCGCAATTCCTCCAGCGTCATTTTTTGCTTGCTCTGGTCGGTTTGCACCTTGATCCCGAGTATCACCAGCAGCCCTTTGACAATCGCGGTCGCAACCGAAACCACCGGATGGAACAGGGTGATCAGCGGCGTGAGCACATAGCTTGCCGGCAGCGCGATGCGCTCCGGGTGGCTGGCAGCCAGGATCTTCGGCATGATTTCGCTGAATACCAGAATCGCAAAAGTGAGCGCCAGCGTGCCCAGCAGGATCGCCCAATCGTTTTGTCCGAACAGGCGCAGGACGATGATGTTGGTCAACGCGGCGGCCGCGACGTTGACCAGTGTGTTGCCGAACAGGATCGAGCCCAGCAGTTTGTCCACACGGGACAGCAAGTGGTTGACCAGCTTGGCGCTGTGGTTGCCCTTGCGAACCAGGTTGTTCAGGCGGTAGCGGTTGATTGCCATCATGCCGGTTTCCGAGCCGGAAAAAAATGCGCTGCAGACCAGCAACAACAGCAAGATGCCAAACAGCCAGCCTAAAGAGATGTCGTCCAAGGTGGGGTTTCAGTGATATTTAACGATGGGAATAGTGTGCCAGAGGTGTGAGGGTGTCAAGCGCCGCAAGAATTAAGAATTGTCTTTCTCGTTTGCCTGGCTACGCCCCCCTCGCTCCGCTCTCCCCGCTGGCGGGATAACCAGCGACTTGGCTGCGGTTTATTGCTGCCTAGTCGAATGGCTAGTTTTTTCACCCAGAGGATTGAGGTGAGGGTGAAGTGTGCTGTAACGCATCAGCAGCACACCGGCGAGCACCATCGGCAGGCTCAGCCACTGCCCCATGCTCATGCCGAATGACAGCAAACCGAGAAAATCGTCCGGCTCGCGGCTGAACTCTGCGATAAAACGCAAGCTGCCATAACCGATCAGAAACAAGCCGGATACCGCGCCGACGGGGCGCGGCTTGCGCGCATACAGCCACAGCAGCGCGAACAACAGCAGGCCTTCCAGCGCGAATTCGTAAAGCTGCGAAGGGTGGCGCGGCAGGCTGTCCACTTGCGGGAAAACCATCGCCCACGGCACATCGGTCGGCCTTCCCCATAATTCGCCGTTGATGAAATTGCCGAGTCGCCCAAAGGCCAGTCCGGGCGGCACCAGCGGCGCGATAAAGTCGGTCAGTTGCAGCCAGCGCAGCTTTCGTCTATGGGCGAGCCACGCCATCGCCACCAGCACGCCGAGGAAGCCGCCGTGGAACGACATGCCGCCTTGCCACACCGCAAAAATTTCCAGCGGATGGTTGAGGTAATAAGAGGCTTTGTAGAAAAATACATAGCCCAGCCGTCCGCCGAGGATCACGCCGAGCACGCCGTAGAACAACAGGTCGTCGAGCAGCTTGGTATTGATCTGCGGATGGTTCAGCGCGGCAATGCGTTTGCGCCCCAGCCACAGGAAGGCCATGAATCCGGCGAGGTACATCAGCCCGTACCAGTGGATGGCGAGCGGGCCGAACTGCACGGCAACGGGATCGAATTGTGGATGAATGAGCATGGTGGAATCGGTTAAAATCGGCGACTTAATTATCCTGGAAAAATAGCAAGCCACGGATGAACACGGATTTGCACAGATGAAGGCTTGATGTAGTACGGGCGTAATACCTTACATCAGCGCCCTTTTTTATGCTGTTTGGGTGAAATGCCGACCCCTCGTAACACGGATGTTTTATCCGTGTTTATCCGTGCAAATCTGTGGCTAGCTGCGGTTTTTAGGATTATACGTGCACTTTAACTTTCAAAGAGAGACATCATGCCCGCTTACCGTTCACGCACCTCCACGCATGGCCGCAACATGGCCGGCGCACGCGCCTTGTGGCGCGCCACCGGCATGACCGAAGGCGACTTCGGCAAGCCGATCATCGCGATCGCCAACTCGTTCACCCAGTTCGTGCCCGGTCATGTGCATCTCAAGGACATGGGGCAACTGGTGGCGCGCGAGATCGAGAAGGCGGGCGGCATCGCCAAGGAGTTCAACACTATCGCGGTGGATGACGGCATCGCGATGGGGCATGCCGGCATGCTGTATTCGCTGCCCAGCCGCGAACTGATCGCCGACAGCGTGGAATACATGGTCAACGCGCATTGCGCCGACGCGCTGGTGTGCATCTCCAACTGCGACAAGATCACGCCGGGGATGGTGATGGCCGCGATGCGGTTAAACATCCCGGTGGTGTTCGTCTCCGGCGGGCCGATGGAGGCGGGCAAGGTCAACTGGCAGGGCAAGGCCAGGGGGCTGGATCTGGTGGATGCGATGGTCGCGGCCGCCGACAGCCATTGCAGCGATGAGGAAGTGGATGCGATCGAACGTTCCGCCTGCCCGACCTGCGGCTCCTGCTCCGGCATGTTCACCGCCAATTCGATGAACTGCCTGACCGAGGCGCTGGGGCTGTCGCTGCCCGGAAACGGTACATTGGTGGCGACGCATGCCGAGCGCAAGCAGTTGTTCCTGCGCGCCGGACGCGTGATCGTCGAGCTGTGCCGGCGCTACTACGAGCAGGATGACACCGGCGTGCTGCCGCGTTCCATCGCCAACTTCGAGGCGTTCGAGAATGCGATGACGCTGGATATTTCGATGGGCGGCTCGACCAACACCGTGCTGCATCTGCTGGCGATCGCGCATGAAGCAGAAGTGGCGTTCACGATGCGCGACATGGACAGACTGTCGCGCCATGTGCCGACCCTGTGCAAGGTCGCGCCCAACTCCGAATACCATATGGAGGACGTGCATCGCGCCGGCGGCATCCCGGCGATCCTCGGCGAACTGGATCGCGCCGGCCTGCTGCACGCCGATGCCAAAACGATATACAGCCCGACCCTGCGCGATGCGCTCGCGCAGTGGGACATAGCTCAGACCAATGACGAAGCGGTGAAAAAATTCTTCCGCGCGGCGCCCGGCGGGGTTGTCACCACCTTGGCCTTCTCGCAATCCATGCTTTATCCGGATCTGGATGCCGACCGCAGCGGCGGCTGCATCCGCGATAAGGCGCATGCCCACAGCCTGGACGGCGGGCTGGCGGTGCTGTACGGCAATATCGCCGCAGATGGCTGTATCGTGAAGACTGCCGGGGTGGATGAAAGCATCCTGAAATTCACCGGGCGCGCGCGCGTGTTCGAAAGCCAGGACGACGCGGTGGCCGCAATTCTTGCCGATAAAATCGTGGCGGGCGATGTGGTGGTGATCCGCTACGAGGGGCCGAAGGGGGGGCCGGGCATGCAGGAGATGCTTTACCCCACCAGCTACCTGAAATCGAAGGGGTTGGGCGCAGCGTGCGCGCTGCTCACCGACGGGCGTTTTTCCGGCGGCACTTCGGGTTTGAGCATCGGCCATGCCTCGCCGGAAGCCGCGCAGGGCGGCGCGATCGGCCTGGTGGAAGAAGGCGATACAATTGAAATCGACATTCCGCAGCGCGGCATCACGCTGGCGGTTTCCGATGAAGAAATGGCGTGCCGCCGCGCCGCGATGGAGGCGAAAGGCAGCAAGGCGTGGCGGCCTGTCAGCCGCGAACGCCACGTGTCCGCCGCACTCAGGGCTTACGCCGCAATGACCACCTCCGCCGACAAAGGCGCGGTACGTGACGTGACGCAGGTGGAAAAATGAAGCAGGTGATGCGCTGATTTTGGAAATTGGAAACAGTAGGGTGGGCTTTGCCCACCATGTCGGGCAAAGCCCGACCTGCTTTTGATTTTTGCGCACTAACTTTGAGAGTAAATATGAACACGGCACAGCAACTGAACGCGCAATTCGGCATCGACGGGCAACTCGGCTTTCGCGAACATGACAGTGGGCTGGTCATTGCAGAAATCGGCAATGCACAAGCAACCGCATCGTTGTGCTTGCAGGGCGCGCACCTGATGGCCTGGCAACCCCGGAGCCAGACCGTGCCGGTGCTGTGGCTGTCGCGCGACGCCAAACTGGCGGCGGGCAAGTCGATACGCGGCGGCGTGCCGGTATGCTGGCCGTGGTTCGGCGCGCATGCTTCCGAGCCCGGCTTTGCCTCCGGCGAAACTTCGGCTGTGCCTCGTTTTCCCGCCCACGGCTACGCGCGTACGGTGCCCTGGCAAGTGGTTGAATCCGGCACTGAGCCGGATGGTGCGACACGCCTGACGCTGCGCCTGATCGTAAGCGAAAAGACACGGGCGCAGTGGCCGCATTCCTGCACGCTCGATCTGACCGTGATCGTCGGCGAAAGGCTGCGCATGGAATTGTCCACCGAAAACACCGGAGAATCCGATTTCGCGGTTAGCGAAGCCTTGCATGCGTATTTCCGGATCGGCGATATCGGCGCGGTGCATGTTGCCGGTTTGGCAGGTTGCGATTACTGGGACAAAGTGGGTGGCTCGACGCTCAAAAAACAAGATGACATAATTCGATTTGCGGGCGAAACCGACCGTGTGTACATCAACACCGCCACGGAGTGCGTGATCGAGGACGACGTGCTGAAGCGGCGCATTCATGTCGCAAAGTCCGGCAGCCTTTCCACCGTGGTGTGGACGCCGTGGACGGCGAAGGCCGACAGGATGGGTGACCTGGGGCAGCCGGACGGCTGGCGCGAAATGCTGTGCGTGGAATCGGCCAATGCAATTGAAAATACCGTCAGGGTCGCGGCGGGAACCGGACATACGCTTATAGTAGAATATCGCGCCGAATCGGCGTAATTGTTTAAATCAAAAACAGGAACAAGGAACATCATGTATACAAGAAATCTCTTGCTGGCATCGCTGATGATTGCGCTGTGCGGCTGCCAGCCGGACACATCCAACAAGCCTGCCGAATGGCAGCTGGCGGACAAAACCGGCTGCTTTATGTGTCACAAGACCGGCAAGAATTTGCTGGGGCCGGCATGGGAGAAAGTGGCCGAGCGCTACAGGAATAACCCGGATGCCGAGGCTCACTTGATGAACAAGATACTCAATGGCGGCGCCGGAGCATGGATCGACAAAGATATGCCAGCCTACGATGAAGGCCTGCTTACCACGCCAAACCGCAAGATTCTGGCCAAATATATTATGTCGTTGAAATAGGCTTGCTCAGTCACGAGCAGGGGCACGGCGCGCCGTGCCCCTGCCGCATTTACGGCAGTGTCCGCGCGAGGCGCAAGCCGATGGTGCTGTAACGGAAATCGGACTCGCTTCCGCCACGTTTGGCTGCAGGCTGAGCATAGCTCCAGCCGCCGCCACGGGGTACATGCAAAATGCTATCTCCTTGCCACGCGCTGCCATCTGCGGGGGCGCCGTTGTAGCTGTCGTGATAGACGTCCTCTACCCATTCCCACACGTTGCCGCTCATGTCGTACAAGCCCCAGGCATTGGGCTGCCTGGTCGCGACCGGGTTGGTAGACTTGCCGCTGTTACCCGCCGGTTCCGCCAGCCCGCCATACCAGCCGACGCTGTCCAGATCGTCGCTGCCGCAGTATTCCTGCTGTGCCCCCGCGCGACAGGCGTATTCCCATTCCGCTTCACTCGGCAGGCGGTATTTTTTCCCGGTCTTGGCGTTGAGCGCCTCGATGAATTCCTGGACATCGTCCCAGCTCACCTGCTCCACCGGGCAATTGTCGCCGCAGTTGCCAAACTTGCTGGGGTTGTTGCCCATGAGCGCTTTCCACTGGCCTTGCGTGACTTCGGTCTTGCCTATCGCAAAGGCGCGGCTGATGGTTACGCGGTGCACGGGCATTTCGTTTGAATCGCCCTTGTTCGAGCCCATGTCGAAACTCCCCGCCGGAATCACCACCATCTCGGGGCAGTCGGCGCAGTCCTTAATGATTTTGCCGGCCGCCATGCTGGCGCCGCCTTTTTCTTTCGCAACCGGTTTGCGCTCTTCTTTGGCGTGAGCCTGGAGCGTGATAAATGCCAGCAACATAAAAATAATTCGTAACACCTTCGTTCTCCTGTGGATTGATATCGTAGTGCTGCATTTTCGGCTCGGAATCGTGGGTTGAGTCCGATGAAACATGGGCTCAACCGGCGCGATTTTACTACAGCTGGCAGCACCATCAAAATAGCAATGGCGGTTGCAGGCGTTGCCCTGCCGCTTATCCTTCGTCCGCGTCGGTAAAGGGTCGCCTTCCGCCACGAACCGCGCCGATGGCGAACACGCAAGCACCCAGTAAAATGAGGAAAAGGAACTCGTAAGCAGGTATCCCGCCGCGCAGGGTCAACAAGCTATCCAGCACACCGAGAACCATCAGGATAAAACCCAATAGCCGGGTCTTCACGCCGCGCCTGCCGTACTCGGTTTCTTCTGCTTGTTCTGTCATGACTGTCAGGCGGCGGGTTTGGCGCTGCGCGCCCACCAGAGCAGGCCGCCTGCAAACAGACCCATGATCATCAGTGCCGCAACGAGCGGCCTGGTTCCGGTTGCCGGTTTCAGCAGCAGCCAGTACCAGGTCGTCATGGTGTGTTTCGAGCCTTTTTCGCCATTGCTGCCGTCCCAGGCGGCAAACGCAACCGGGATGAACCCGCCCTCGGTGAACTGGATATCTTTGTCCGGCGAGGAGGTCGTGAGCGGGCGCGTTATCAGCACCTTCCAGGTTCCGTCGCTGTAACTCGCCTTGGCCTTGAGTCCGGCCGCATCGCGTTTCTCGATCTCCCTGAATCCGCGGCTGTTGGCCAGATCTATGCTCTCCGTTGAGCCCTTGGCGCCGCTCTTCCAGTGCCAGATATTCACCGCGTGTTTTGCATCGCCCATGCCGAAGTAAGGTTTTTCCATCCCTTTCGGGAGAGTGACCGGCAGTTGCACGGCAACGCCGTCTTCCGCGATCGGCGCATCGGCAAGTTTCTCCGCGGCTTCGTCGCCGGGAATGCTCCTGGTGCGATCATCCCATTCCAGCAGCATCGCGATCATCTTGTCGTTGTAAAGCGCGCGCACCGTGAGGGTGTCGTTGGCGGGCGTAAAAAAACGTTCCTCCGCGATGAGCTGCGGAACCAGGTAGAAAGTGCTCGGCGTGGATTTTTCCCAGCGTGCATCGTCCGGGGTGCCGGGCAAATCGCCCTCCACTTTGTCCGCCTTGATGACGGTGTTTTCCGCATCGACTTTCCTGCCGGTCCTGGCCAGCGAAGCCACGTAGTTGGCTACATGCCAGCGTTCCTCGATAGAGAGTTTCTTCCTGCTCCTGGGGTCGGCGAAGGACGGCATCTCGGTGCCGGCGATACCCGTGGAAAGGCGCGCAAAAATATCCTTCGGGTCGCTGCTGCCGATGAAGGTCCACGGCTTGGTCAGGTTGCGCGGCCAGGTGCGCTCGCCGGCGTCTCCCTTGAGCCGTTTGCTGGCGCTGCCCTTGCCGGACTTGCCGTGGCACTCCACGCAGCGATCCCCTTCTTCGTACAGCTTCCGGCCCTTCGCTATGCTCTCGCCCGAACTCGCGATCCGGGTGCCGAAGTCGACCTGTGCGGCAGGCGGTTCGTCGTAACCGGCGAAGGTCTTGACGTAAGCCACCAGGTCCCATATATCCTGTTCCTTCAGCACATCGCTCCAACCCGGCATGGAAGTGCCCGGCATACCGTCGCGTATCATGCGGAAGATGTCGTCATCGTTGGGCGCCATGTCTTCGAAGCTGGAAGACTTGATCTTGTAGTTGCCCGAGGTGAAATCGCGCGGCGGCGGGTTCAGCATATCCTTAGCCGCGCCCGCCCCGTCGCCCTCCGCACCGTGGCACCAGGTGCAGCGCTTGTCGTATATCTCCTTGCCCTTCGCGGTATCGCCGGGTTTCGCCGCCGCCGTGCCTGCGAAGAATAAAGCGCACAAGGCTAGGAAAGCGAATTTATTCATGCGCCGCCTATTCATTTGCGAGCCTCTAAAAATTCACAGTTCGCACAAATGCAAGGCGCGGAAAAAATTTCGCCGCGACGCATATGTTCGATATGCAAGCAAGAAATTTTTTCCGCAACGCCGCAGTTGGGATGAAATGTGGATTTTGATCTATTCATTTCCATGACCTCGGTTGCCTGCCGGTATAGTCATACATGAACAGAATGACTTCCCATGTCTCTTCCTCGGTCAGGAAATGTTCCCAGACCGGCATGGATGAAATCCACGGCGCGGCTTCGGCAGGCAGGCCCGGGCCGCCGGTGGCGATGCGCCAGAACAGGAAGGATTCCTGCAATTGCGCGATGGTGCCCACGTCCTGGAAATTGATCGGGGTGGGGTTCAGTCCCGCCGCGTAAGGCCCCTTGCCGTCCAGTTTGTCGCCGTGGCAATGCTGGCAGTTCTTGATGTAAACATCGCCGCCCGCCTTGACCAGCTCACGATACTTCGCCGGGCCTTCCTTCTGGTATTTGCGCAAGGGATTCTCCAGCGTGGCGAGGTTGTAGCTCTTGCCATACGCCTTGAACTTGGATGGCGGAGCAGGGTGGATGGTGCGCAGTTCCACCGGTGCCTCGTAACCGGGCGACATGCTCGTATAGGTGTAGTAGCCGGCCAGCAGCGGAACGATCACAAACACCGCGTTGCGCAGCCTTTTTCTGGACGGGTCTTCGACCAGCGCCTTGATCGGGGCTACCAGTTCATGTGCTCCTTCCTCGGTGAAGGTGAACGCCATGAGCGCGCCGGATACCACGAAGACCATGTACATCGTGAGCAGGCTACGGGGGATCAACTGGCCGAGCAGCACGTCGAAGATCAGGATGAATCCGAAATACACCCCGAACACCACGAGGGCGAACTGCAACAGGCGGTGGATGCGTCTTTTTTGTGTCATGGTCATTTTGATTTCGCCATGTAATTCACCAGCATCTCAAGCTCCTGCGCCTTCAATTGCTCGCCGTAGGTTTTGGGCATCATGCCCGCCGCATATCCCTTGGCGATGACTGCATCGGGGGCGAGCAGCGACTGGCGCAGGTATTCTTTATTCTTTGTCGCGCCTATCTTCGCGAGGCTTGGCCCAAGCGTCCCGGCCTGGCCCGCAACGGTACGGCCCGCAAAAACATGGCAGGCGCCGCAGGTGTATTTGGCGATGATCTCTTCGGGTGTCTTCAGCGGCGCCGCTTCCTCTGTGTTGGAAGTTCCTGCGCCTGCGGCGGGCAGCGCAGGGATGGCGACCGTCACTTCGCTGCCGCTGGACTCCTGGAGGAAGGCGATGACGGCCGCAATCTCGGCCTCGGAGAGTCCGATGCCCCCGGCGGAGACATCGGGCATCGGGCTTTCGGTATCGTTGCTCCCCGCCTTGCCGAATCCGGCGGGCACAAAGGCCGAGGGTTTCACCAGTGACTCATGCAGATACTCCTCGACGGTTTTTGCCGTGCCTCGGTAATTGGGGTTCTTCAGGTTGTCTGCCGCCACGGTGGCTATACTGTCGAGCATCGGCGCACGGCCCATCGCGTTGTGGCACAGCGCGCAAGTTCCTTTGCCGTTATAAATTCTGTCGCCCAATGCGACGAACTGATCCATGGTCATCGCGCCGAATTCCAGCTTTTCCTCGACGGGCGGCGGCGCGGGGATTATCTGCGGAATCCCATAGTTCGAATACGCCGAAAATCCGCCGATCATCAGCAGGCTGAAGCCGGTTACTTTAAGAAAGTTATACATAGCGGCAGGAATCGTAGCGAGCGGCTTGGGGGTGGGGGAGGCCAGCGCGCAGCGACCGGAGCATACACATCAGTATGTGAGGATCGCGAGCACTGCCCGACCCCGCCCCCAAGTCGCGCAGTAGATTTATGTCGCTATGTATGGTCATGCCGGCTTCTTCCAATAACCTTTGGCCGCGACGCGCCGGCTGTTGATCGCATTCAGCCAGAAGATGAACATGACCATGATCATGAACAGAATCGTGCCGATCGATACGATGTTGGCCGCATAGCCCAGATCCGGGGTAAAGGCATCCACCGAGTTATCCCGGAACACGCCCTGCACGTGCCAGTGCTGGCGAATCGCG
The DNA here is from genome assembly GCA_030690245.1 of Gallionella sp. Lineage (GTDB taxonomy): Bacteria > Pseudomonadota > Gammaproteobacteria > Burkholderiales > Gallionellaceae > Gallionella. Next base: position 17,971 of record JAUYGW010000133.1, read on the forward strand.
GAGCGGACATAACCCATCAGGCCCATCAGCCAGGTGAAGGCCACGGCCAGCAGGAACAGCGCGTATTGCGACCGGGCGGGCATGCGTCCCCAGTGCAGCGGCGCCACCTCTTTTGCGCCCTTGTACATGAGCGTGTCGATGACCGTGCTGACGACGAGAATGATCAGCGTGGTCAACACCTGCGGGATCGAGGCAGCGACCTTGTACACGTTGTTGGTGAAATAGCCGTAATAAACGCCCAGCAGCGTGATATTGATCAGGCCCACGGTAAACAGCGCGATCTGGATCGCGTTGCCCGTCGTCACCCAGGATACGGTGGCGATGTTGTTGGCGCGCCGGTAGAACATGAAGCTCAGGAAGGTAAACACGATCAGAAAATTCACTGCGGTGTTTTTTGCCGGCATCAGGCCCAGCACCCCGAGGTACTGGTGATACGGCCCGCCGAGGCTCTTGAGTTCGGCATTGGTGAGCACCAGGGTGTGCGGCGTGAACCACACCAGAAAGGCCGCGACCAGAACCATGGCCATGTACTTGATCCTGGGGTTGTAGCGATAGGCGCCTTCGCTGCGCCCCATGCCGCACCAGAGATAATAGTTGGCCGACAGGAACAGCGCGCCGATCAGCACCGCCTGGATGATGAAGATCCACGCGAACACGCCGCCCATCAGGGTGATGCCCATCTGCTGGCTGTAGGCATACATCTCGGCGGTGAGGTAATAGCCGGCGAATGGCAACGGCAGCAGCGCCGAAATGGCAATGAAGTTGGCGTTGTAGCCTATCCAGTCGTAGTGCGCGCGCTCCTCCTTGCTCCTGGCGCTGAGGAACTTGAAGGCCGCATAGGCGCCGATGATCGAGCCGCCATACGCCACATTGGCGACCAGCCGGTGGATGTTGATCGGGTTCCACAGGAAGTTGTGGATCGCGGCCCAGGTGTCCCCGTTGAATACCCCCGCCGCATCCACGGCCGCCGGGCTCATCATGAAGGTCGTCCACGCATTGGCCAGAAACATCAGCAGGCAACCGACCGCATTGAGCAGCAACCCGAGGGTCAGGTGCACCCATTTCTTGTTGCCGCCCTGCAGCCAGTGCCAGCCGTAATAATAGATATACAGGATCGCGCTCTCGGCAAAGAACAGCAGCGCGTACGCAAACATGCTCCCTTTGAAGATCGTGGCCAGGTATTTGAACAGATCGGGATAGAAGAGAACCAGGCTGAAGGTCAGCAAGCCGCCGAGAATGGCGGTGAGCGAGTAGGCAATGATGCTGACCTTCATGAACTCGAAAGCCATGTTGTCATAGCGCTCATCCCGGGTCGCCATGCCGATGGCCTCGATGATAAACACGAAGATCGGTACCGCCAGAACAAATGCCCCGAACCAGAGATGCAGCTGCGCCACCAGCCACACCGCCACGCGGGAATTCACGCCCTTGAGGGTGGGGTAGTCCGATGCGGTTAATTTTGGTGCGGGCGGGTAAGCGGCCGCTTTTGTGTCTGGAACAGCGGCTGTGTTAGCCGTTGCAGCCGCAGTTTGAACCCCTGCCGATGCAGGCGCTGCCGCTTCGGATGCATTCGCGGCAGGCATGGAAGCGGGCAACATCAACGCGGCAATAACTGCCAGTAGAAATGCGCTGCCGATTATTCTTGTTTTTTGTTTTGGCAAGATATGCTTTTCTCTGTGAGCGTATATATGTGTGCAGGGGATATTAAGGGCGATATATCAATGCCAACCCCTGAAGCTTCATCACGGAAAAATCCAGCGCAAGAAATACGACGCCAAAGACAAGGAACGCGGCAACGAACGGCATAAGATAAGTTTTCATGCCGTCATGCCCTCAGGAACCATACAAAAAAAATGATCACGGCAATCAGCACCGACGTAAACAAGGCCGGCCCCGCCCAAGGGTATGTTCCGCCTTCATGTGTCTTGCCTTCATCAGTATTCATGCATGGTCCTTCTCATCTGCTTGTTACGGATGCGCACGAAAGAGGAGTCTTATCCCCTTTCGGATACCGCCTCGCCTACAGGATCAGGAAGTACAGGATCAGGCAAATGAAGACGACATTCATCAGCATCCCGGAAAAAATGACGCCGTCGGCGAGATATTTTTTGTTCAGATATTTCATTCGGGCCGCGTACCCTATTTGCCCTTGCAATCGCAAAGCTTGCGGATGTATTTCACCAGTCCTTCCACTTCATCCGCAGTCAGGGTTGAGCGCCAATGGGGCATCAATGCCGATTTGCTGATCGACGGGCCGCCGTCCTTGATGACACCCCTGAGATCCTCATCGGAGCGTTTCTCCATTTCCGAGGAGCTGGTCAAGTTGCGCGGATCGGTGGCAAAATCTTTTGTGACGTTGATCCCCTTGCCTTTGCCATCAGTCCCGTGACACTGGGCGCAATAAAAATCGTATACCTGTTTTGAATCTGCCGCCTGCGCCGAACCCGCTGCACCCAGGGCCAGGCCAAGCGCCGCGGCGGTTGCTATTAAAAATCTCGACACGAGTTTATTCCTCCGTTGGTTCGTATTACTCGAAAGTAGCCACATAAGCTGCCAGGCTCGCCTGATCCTTTTTGTTCAGCACGCTGGCAAAATCGGGCATATCGCGAACCGGCTTGAATGCCTTGATGTTTGCCAAATAAGCGTAAATCCAGTCAGGATTCAACCGCTTGCTGGCTCCGGCGAGGCTGGGCCCGCTCTTGCCGCCGATTGTCTTGCCCTTCACCGAAGACTCGTGGCACCCGCCGCAGGGCGCTTTTTTAGCGTAGATATTCCGCGCCTTGGCGGACTCGGCGGGTTTGATTACGCCCGCCTTGACCTCTGACGATTTCAATCCCATCAGGAAATCCGTGATCGCAGCCGCATCTCCTGCCGACAGCCTGGGATGGTCGGCCGCATTCTTTTCGGTGAGCGAGTTATATTTCAGCGGGCGGATCGGTTTGGGGTTCTGCAACCACGCCGCAAGCCAATCCTTCTGAAACTTGCTGCCGGCATACCATAGCTCCGGCCCCTTCTTCGCCAGCTGGTCGGCAATCGTCTTCTCTTTTGCCGGGCCGTCGCTGTAATGGCAGCCGGTACAGCTCTTCTTGAAGATCGCATCCCCGCCAGCCGCGTAGCTCGGGGCTGGCGTCATAACCAGCAAAGCCGCTCCAATGGAAACGGTGACTGCCAGTAATCTCATATCATTCTCCCTTGTATATTTTATTTCTGAAATTTCATCGCCAATCTGGTGCAGACTATATATCACGCCGCTTTTAGGTCAGAATATAACATAATAACCTTCCCGTTTTTAATACTAAGGAAGGTCTGAACAAGTAGCCAAAAATGAAAACGCCGAATCCACAATCTGCCGCGAATGCTGAAATTGGCAAGAAACGCCCACATTGTTGGGCATTTCGCCTGCCCTTCC
>JAUYGW010000142.1 GCA_030690245.1 Gallionella sp.
CGCTGCCGATCTCGCCGCTCAGGCTGCCGCCCACCGTCGAGCCGGTCGCCACCAACATGCCGTCATAGACCTTGGGGGCCGCGGTGATGGTCGCCGCCGCCGTCAGTTGTGCCGCCGTGATGGTTACCGGCGCGTTGGTAACGTTGAGCGTCGGCAGCTGGTAGTTGCTGGCCAGGCCGGTGTCGTCGAGCAGGGTGATGGCGTTGACGAACTTGTTGGCGGTGGCTACATGGGCATCGTTGGCGGTGGCACCGGTGTAGGTCAGGGTTTCGCCGATGCCGGTGCCAAGGGTCACCGCGCCGGTCAGATCGGTGGTGCCGTCATAGGTCTTGGCGGCCGAGAGCGTGACGGTCTTGGCGCTGATGGTTGCCGACAGACTTGAGGGCTGGAAAAGCGAATATTTATAAGCCTCCGCGCCGGTGGTGCTGTAGCCGCTAAGCGTGAGGACCTCAGTATGTACGTCCTTGTTGCTAAAGTTGGTGACACTGCCGGTGCCAGCGAGATTTACGGTGTCGGCACCAGCGGGGGTGATCGTGGCAGTTCCAGTCAGACCAGCCGTAAGGTTGCCATTATAGGTCTTGTTTGCACTCAACCCGGTCACGTACAGGAGCATGTAAGTGTTCAGGGCACCGCTACCGCCGACGATAAAAGCACTGTAGGCTGTCTTGTCGGCATCGTAGTTCGCGTACGAGGTCGGGTTGTAGTAGATATTGGTGGTCGGCGCATCCGCAGAACCCCCGCCTCCAAAAATAACCTTGCCGGCACCGGTACCGTCATTGCCGGCACGCAGTTCGATCACGGAAGCAGCACCGGGGGCAACGAGTGCGGCATTGACGTTCACGTTATATCCAGCGCTCAGCGTGATCGCGGAACCGGCGCCGTGGGCGTTGAGCGCGTCATTGACGGTCACGTCATGCCCGGCGGTCAGCTTGATTGCGGCACCCGCAGTATCGGCGTTGAACGCGGCACTGACGAGCACGTCATTTCCAGCCTTTAGCTCGAGTGTGTTAGCGGTGTTCCAAGTGATTACGACTGACACGGTGATGTTGCCGGTACCTGCGGCAGCGCCCGCAGAGGCATCCACTAAAACATTACCAAGCGCAAGCGTATCCGTGAGGGTCGTTACATTAAGAATTGAAGTATCAGCTGTACCACTGAAGGGGGATGCAATGCCCGACATACCGGCATTCACACCAGCGCTAATTGTTATGTCCGACGGATCGAGCAGTAGCGTTCCCGCTTTGCCCGCCGGCGCTAGCGTGTTCACTACTCCCAGAAAATCGAGGTAGTGCTTCCCGGATACCTCGACAAAACCGCCGTCACCGGAATTCGCGCCACCGCGCGCGCTGATGTTGCCGCCAAATCGGGTGACGTCATCCGCCCACACGATCACCTTGCCGCCATTGCCGCTGGTGATGGCGTCGGCCTTAATGCTCGCGTCAGGACTAACATAGGTCGCCGAGGCGTTCTGCACTGACGGGTTCTTGCCCTGATAGTCGCCACCGACCAGCACCGTCCCGCCGCCGGCGTCGCCGGACACATTAATGCTGGCGTGATCGAACAGGCCGACCTTGTCGCCCAG
>JAUYGW010000147.1 GCA_030690245.1 Gallionella sp.
CGAGACTGAACGATGATTTCAAAATGGAACCTGATTAAGACGCGTCGTTCAGGCGACGCGTATCCGGACTTTCAGTCCGTAATTCAAACCCACCGGCTTTAGCCGGTGGTTGTTTAGTTACGGATAAGTTCTTAGCCATTCGACTAGGCGACAAAGCCGCCAAGTCGCTGGTTATCCCGCTTGCGGGAGAAGGGCTACGATTAAAAATTAATCCTACAGCGTGCGCACCTTCACCGTCTTGCCCTTCAACTTGCCCGCCGACAATTTGCGCACGGCTTCATGGGCGATGTTGCGCGCGACGGCGACGTAGGTGGACTGATCGGTCACGGTGATCTTGCCGACCTGTTCGCGGGTGTATCCCGCTTCGCCGGTGAGCGCACCCAGCACGTCGCCGGGGCGGATCTTTTCCTTGCGTCCGCCGAGAATCAGCAGCGTCACCATCGGCGGCACCAGTGGTGCTTCGTCGGCGCTTGGCAGCTCGCCCAGCTCATGCCATTCCGGTTCGATGCGCATCATCTGTGCGATGCCGATAATGCGGTTGCGCTCGCCCGGGCTGCACAGGCTCAGCGCCCAGCCGTTTTCGTCGGCGCGGCCGGTGCGGCCGATGCGATGGATGTGGATTTCCGGGTCGGGCGTGACATCGACATTGATCACCGCTTCGAGCTGCGCGATGTCTAATCCCCGCGCGGCAACATCGGTCGCCGCCAGCACCGGGCAGCTGCGATTAGCGAACTGGATCAGCACCTGATCGCGCTCGTGCTGTTCCATGTCGCCGTTCAGGGTCAGCGCCTTGATACCCTGCGCATGCAGCACTTCCAGCAGCGAGCGGCATTGCTGCTTGGTGTTGCAGAAGGCCAGCGTGCTGACCGGGCGGTAGTGCTTGAGCAGCGTGGCGACGGCCTGCAACCGATCCCCGTCTTCCACCTTATAGAAGCGCTGGCGTATCTTGCTTTCCTCGTGCTGTTCCAGCAGCTTCACCTCCTGCGGCGCGCGCATGAACTGGCGCGCCAACCGCGCGATGCCGTCGGGATAGGTCGCCGAGAACAGCAGCGTCTGGCGCTCAGCCGGGCAACGCTTCGCGACATAGGCGATGTCGTCATAAAAGCCCATGTCCAGCATGCGATCGGCCTCGTCGAGCACCAGCGTGTTGAGCGCCTCCAGGTTCAGCGTGCCGCGCTCCATGTGATCCATGATGCGGCCGGGCGTGCCGACGACGATGTGCGCGCCGTGCTCCAGGCTGGCGATCTGCGGGCGCATGGTCGAACCGCCGCACAGCGTCAGTATCTTGATGTTGTCGGCGGAGCGCGCCAGCCGGCGGATCTCCTGCGTCACCTGATCGGCCAGCTCGCGCGTCGGGCACAGCACCATCGCCTGCACCGCAAAGCGGCGCGGGTTCAGATTGGTGAGCAGGGGCAGAGCGAACGCCGCCGTCTTGCCGCTGCCGGTCTTCGCCTGCGCGATCAGGTCATGGCCCGCCAAAGCGATCGGCAGGCTGGCAGCCTGTATCGGCGTCATCGTCAGGTAGCCGAGCTGCTGCAAGGTCGCAAGCATGCCGGGCGACAGCGGTAGTTCGTTGAAAGAGCGGCCGGGAATGCTGGCTGGGGAGGAGGGCTGGATAAGATCGGTCATGCGCAATTATTCCCTCTGCGGCGCGGAATGGATGCAGAGAGCGCGGACATCCTGTCCG
>JAUYGW010000150.1 GCA_030690245.1 Gallionella sp.
ACACGGCGGACGAAGCGTTCTTTACCGGCACCGCGGCCGAGGTCATCCCGATCCGCTAACTTGACAACCGTACCTTCGGCATCTGTTCGCGCTGCCCGATCACCACCAAGATGCAACAGGCTTTCTTCGATTGCGTCACCGGCAAGCACCCGCAGCATACCGATTGGCTGGCCTACGTCTAAGGGGAACATCGTGAACAACGAAAACATCACCCAGCGCTACATCGAAGTGACCGCAAACGACTTGCCATTGACCTGCCCGATGCCGAACTCAAGTCTGTGGGATGCCCATCCGAAAGTGATGATCCCGCTCAATCACGGCGGCGAGGCGCGTTGCCCGTATTGCGGCACCTTATATAAATTCAAGGGTGAATTGCCCAAGGGACATCATTAACACGTAGGATGGGTTGAGCGCAGCGATACCCATCGCATTCGCGGTATTGTTGGGTATCGCGAAGCCTGTCCTGAGTTTATCGAAGCACTCCACCCAACCTACAACTTACCCATGACCAGTATCCTCATCATCGCACCAAGCTGGGTAGGCGACTGCATGCTGATGCAGCCGATGCTGATGCGCCTCGGGCAACGCCACCCCGGTTGCCGCATCGACGTACTGGCTCCGCCGTGGACGGAGAAGCTGCTGCGCGCGATGCCGGAGGTACATGAGGTCATCGCCAACCCGTTCCCGCACGGAGCGCTGCAACTGGCGGCGCGCTACCGGCTCGGCAAACAGCTGCGCGCCGCGCGCTACGACCAGGCCATCGTGCTGCCCAACTCGTGGAAGTCCGCGCTCATGCCGTTCTTCGCGCGTATCCCGCTGCGCACCGGCTTTACCGGCGAGTCGCGTTATATCCTGCTCAACGATGCGCACAAGCTCGACAAGCAGAAACTGCCGCTGATGGTGGAACGCTTCGCGCAGCTCGCCGAGGAGCCCTGTGGCAAAATCCCGCGCCCGCTGGCGAATCCGAAGCTGACGATTTCCGATGCACAGCGCGATGCGACCCTGCACAAGCTCAGCTTGACGCTGGATCAACCCGTCGCAGTATTCTGCCCCGGCGCCGAGTACGGCCCCGCCAAGCGCTGGCCGGCAGCCTACTATGCAAACATCGCACAGCGTCTGCGGCAACGCGACTATGCGGTATGGCTGATCGGCTCCGGCAAGGATAGGCATGCCGCCGAAGAAATCAACCAACTTGCCGGCGCGCAATGCACCAACCTGTGCGGCAGCACTGATCTGGGCGACGCTATCGCGCTGCTGGCCAGCGCGCGGCTGGTCATCAGCAACGACTCCGGCCTGATGCACCTGGCCGCCGCGCTGGATAAGCCGATGCTGGCGCTGTTCGGCTCCAGCAGCCCGCAGTTCACCCCGCCGCTGTCCGCGCAGGCGCAGGTCATCAAGCTCGATATCGAATGCAGCCCGTGTTTCAAACGCGAATGCCCGCTCGTACATTTCAACTGCATGATGCAGCTTACCCCGGACATGGCCTGGAACAAATTAACTCCTCTCCTTTAAGGCTAAAACGAACCATGCTGAAAAACCTGCCCCCTCTCCCCAACCCTCTCCCGCATGCGGGCGAGGGAGCAAACGAATTGCTGCGCAAATTTTTCGCTCCTGAAATCTTCAAGGCCTATGACATTCGCGGCATCGTCGGCAAGACGCTGACAGCCGAAGTGGTTGAGGCTATCGGCCATGCCATCGGCTCGGAAGCGGCAGCGCGCGGGCAGCACACAATCGCGATCGGGCGCGACGGCAGGTTGTCCGGCCCGGAGCTGATCGCCGCGCTGGCGCGCGGTATCCAGAAGAGCGGCATCGACGTGATCGATGTCGGTTGCGTCCCCACGCCGATGGTGTATTTCGCCGCTTACCAGTTGCAGACCCACTGCGCGGTGATGCTCACCGGCAGCCACAATCCGCCGGATTACAACGGACTGAAAATGGTGCTGGCCGGAGAAACACTGTCGGGCGAAACGATCCAGAAACTGCGCTCGCGCATCGAACAGAACGACCTCGCGCACGGCTCCGGCAGCTACACGCAACAAGACATCGGCGCGGATTACATCGCGCGCATCGTCTCCAGCATCAGGCTGGCGCGCCCGATGAAAGTCACCGTGGATTGCGGTAACGGCGTGGCAGGCGCTTACGTTGCCAACCTGTATCGCCAACTCGGTTGTGAAGTAGAAGAAATGTACTGCGAGGTGGACGGCCATTTCCCCAACCACCACCCCGACCCGTCCGACCCGCACAACCTCGAAGACCTGATCGCCGCGTTGCGCGACAACGACAGCGAGCTGGGGCTGGCGTTCGACGGCGACGGCGACCGCCTCGGCGTGGTCACCAAGGACGGCAAAATCATTTATCCGGATCGCCAGCTGATGCTGTTCGCAGCCGATGTGCTGAGCCGCAACCCCGGTGCGGAAATCATCTTCGACGTCAAGTCCACGCGCAATCTTTTCTCATGGATACGCTCGCACGGCGGCAAGCCGACGCTATGGAAGACCGGGCACTCGCTGGTCAAGGCCAAGATGAAAGAAACCGGCGCGCTGCTGGCCGGCGAGATGAGCGGCCACATGTTCTTCAAGGAACGCTGGTACGGCTTCGACGACGGGCTATACAGCGGCGCGCGCCTGCTGGAAATTTTAAGCCGGGTAGCAAACCCGAGCGCCACGCTGAACAGCCTGCCGGAAGCGTTCTGCACCCCGGAGCTGCACATCCACACCGCCGAAGGCGAGAACCACGCGCTGCTCGCGCAATTGCAGCAAACCGCACAATTCCCTGATGCAAAAGAGATCATCACGCTGGACGGGCTGCGCGTGGAATATGCCGACGGCTTCGGCCTGGCGCGCCCCAGCAACACCACGCCAGTGATCGTGCTGCGCTTCGAGGCGGACACCGAGGCCGCGCTGCAACGCATCCAGGATGATTTCCGCGGAATATTCCGGCAAGCCGCGCCGCACTTGCGGCTGCCGTTTTAAGCATGACGGACACAGAAAATTTGCGCCTTGCAAAGGCTTGTTGCCTATAACCCCGAAGAAGCCAAAGAAAGCACAAACAATATGAGCCTGATTCCTGTCGCCAGAAATGATATAGCCATCGGTAAACCGTCGCCTTGGCAGTTGTATGATCAGGAGCATAAAGTGCTGGTAGCGCAGGGAGGCATAGTCCGCGACAAGGATCATCTGGACAGCCTGCTGGCTAACGGTGTCTACCGCGAACTATCGTGGGAAGCGCCCGACGACAAAAACGGCGGTAGCAATCTTGCCGCCGCCAAGTCACCCCCTGATCAAACCAAGGCAAATGAACTCGGCGCGCAGTTCACTTTCGACGACGTGAAGCTGAAGACGGAGAGCCGCCTGCAACTCGAACCCCCCAAACAGCTGGGGAGTGAACGTATCATGGTCAAGGTGATCGGCTATTTGAGAGGCGTCAGCCTGCTGGTCACCGCGCCAGCCATGTCCAATGGAGTCCGGCTGCAACTCATGGAGGGAGAGCAAGTCGTCATGCGTTCCTTCTCCGGGCAGAATGCTTTCGCTTTTGCCTGCACCGTAGTACGGTCATGCAAACTGCCTTACGAATACCTGCACCTGTCGTTTCCCAACGTCATACAAGGGGTCATGATACGCAAGTCAGCCAGGGTCAAGACCGACATCATCGCGGCTGTGCAGAACAGCAATTCGCGCAACGCAGAAGAGCAGGCTCCCGCGCTCATTTCAGACCTCAGCGCAAACGGCGCGGCGCTCGATGCCAAGCGCCCCTTGGGCAAGAAGGGCGACATTCTCAATCTGGCATTCCGCGTGAACCTGCACAAGATTGATGCATTCCTGTCGATCAATGGGGTAATCCGCGCCATGCACAGCGGCGAGGCGGCCGATATATCCGATCCGGAAATTATCCGCCACGGCGTCGAATTTCAAAGCATGCAACCGAATGACATGATCATCCTGCAAAGCATGATTTATCAGCAGATCATCGAGAGCCCGCACCACGTGGTTTAGCGGGGCAACGGATCAGGGTGTGCCCTGCCCCGCTGCAAAGGCCAGCTCGCGCTGGCGCGGTTGCGTCCAGTAGGCCAACTGCTCGCGGAAAAATCCGGCGAACTGTTCAAGGTCAGCCGGCTTGACCACAAAGGTATTTGCTCCGACCTGATAACTCAACAGCACGTCAGCCTGCGTATATTCCGCCGAAAACGCCACGATCGGAATGTCGCGCGTGGCGGCATGCATGCGCAGCTTGCGCAATACCGCCAGGCCATCCAGTTTCGGCAGCTTCATATCTATCAGGATGATATGCGGCATTTGCTCTTTGTTCGCGATGCTGGCGCTCAGCCAGTCCAGCACGGCATCGCCGCCGCCCACCACGGTCAAACTGATCTCCGGGCAGAACTCAACGGCAGCGCGGTGCGCCAGATCCGCCGCCGGCAAATCGTCCTCAACCAGCAATACGCTATAACGGCCTGTGTTCACCTGTATCGCTCCTTATGTGCGGGCCTGCACCCAGGCAGCAACCGAAACCAGCGCCGCAGCCAGATGTTCGGGTTGCGTGCCGCCTGCCATCGCCATATCCGGCCTGCCGCCGCCTTTGCCGCCGACCTGCTGCGCGACCATGTTCACCAGGTCACCGGCCTTGATCCTGGCGGTAAGGTCGGGGGTCACACCGGCAATCAGGCTGACCTTGCCGTCTGCCACCGCGGCCAGCACAATCGCGGCCGATTTGAGCTTGTCCTTGAGCTTGTCGAGCGTCTCGCGCAACCCCGTGGCATCGGCGCCCTCCAGTTGTGCGGCCAGCACCTTGATGCCGTTGACCTCCAGCGCCTGATCGACGAGGTCGTCGCCCTGCGCGCTGGCCAGTTTCGATTTCAGCCGCGCCAGTTCTTTTTCCAGCGCCTTCACGTTGTCGAGGATTTGCGCGACGCGCGACGCCGCCTCCTGCGGCTGCGCCTTCACCGCATCGGCCACTTGCTGCAACTGCATCTCATGCTGCTGCACCAGCGCCAGCGCGCCCTCGCCGGTCACCGCCTCGACGCGCCGCACTCCCGCCGCGACGCCGCTCTCGGCAAGTATCTTGAACAGTCCGATGTCGCCGGTGCGCTTGACATGCGTACCGCCGCACAGCTCGCGCGACGAACCGATGTCCAGCACGCGCACCTCGTCGCCGTATTTTTCGCCGAACAGCATCATCGCGCCGGTCTTCTGCGCGTCCTCGATGGACATCACGCGCGCCTGGCACTCCGCGTTGGCGAGTATCTCGGCGTTCACGAGGCTTTCCACCCTGCGGATTTCAGCGTCGCTCAGCGGCTGGGTATGCACGAAGTCGAAGCGCGCCTTGTCCGCATCCACCTGCGAACCCTTCTGCTGCACATGGCTGCCAAGCACCTCGCGCAACGCCTTGTGCATCAGGTGCGTCGCCGAGTGGTTGCGTATCGTGTGGTTGCGCGCCGCGACATCCACCCTCGCGGTGACGCCGTTGCCCACGCTCAGCTTGCCGGTCTTCACCACGCCGTGGTGGCCGAACACCGTGGCCTGGATCTTCTGCGTATCCTCCACCGCGAAGATGCCGTGCACGCTGCGCAGTTCGCCGCAGTCGCCGACCTGCCCGCCGGACTCGGCATAAAACGGCGTGTCGTCCAGCACCGCGACGCCGATCTCGCCCTCGTTCAGTTCGTTGACCGGCACGCCGTCCTTGTACAAAGCCAGCACATTGCCCTTGCTTTCCAGCAGGTCATAGCCGTGAAAGACCGTCGCCGGGCCGTCGTATTCGAGGTTCGCCGCCATTTTGAATTTGCCGGCGGCGCGCGCCTGCTCCTTCTGCTGCGCCATCGCCTTGTCGAAAGCCGCAACGTCAACCGCAACATCATGCTCGCGGCACACGTCCTGCGTCAGGTCGAGCGGGAACCCGTAAGTGTCGTGCAGCTTGAATGCGGTCTCGCCGTTGAACACCTTGCCGCCCTGCTTCGCCATCTCGGCCAGATCGGCTTCCAATATCGCCATGCCATGCTCGATGGTGGCGATGAAGCGCTCCTCTTCCAGCTTGAGGATTCCCTTCACGCGCACCTGCTCAGCGGTCAGTTCGGGATAGGCCGTTCCCATTTCGGCGACCAGATCGGGCACCATCCTGTAGAAGAACGCGTCGCGCGCGCCGAGCTTGTAGCCGTGGCGGATCGCGCGGCGGATGATGCGGCGCAGCACGTAGCCGCGCCCCTCGTTGCCGGGAATCACGCCATCGGCGATCAGGAACGAGCAGGCGCGGATGTGGTCGGCCAGCACCTTGAGCGAGTTGTTGGTAAGGTCGTTGCTTTTTGTTTCGCGCGCCGCAGCGCAGATGAGATTCTGGAACAGGTCGATCTCGTAATTGGAATGCACCTGCTGCAACACTGCCGAGATGCGCTCCAGCCCCATGCCGGTGTCCACCGACGGCTTGGGCAGCGGGTGCATCACGCCATGCTCGTCGCGGTTGAACTGCATGAACACGTTGTTCCAGATTTCGATGTAGCGGTCGCCGTGCTCTTCCGGCGAACCGGGCGGACCGCCCCAGATGTCCGCACCGTGGTCGTAAAAAATCTCCGTGCACGGGCCGCAAGGGCCGGTGTCACCCATCATCCAGAAGTTGTCGGACACAGGTGGCGCGCCCGGCCGGGCAGTGCCCGGCCTGTCGCCGATGCGGATCACCCGCGCGGCTGGCACGCCGATTTCCTTCGTCCAGATGTCGTAAGCCTCGTCGTCCTCGGCATACACCGTCACCCAGAGTTTCTCGCCGGGCAATTTATAAACCTCGGTCAGCAGTTCCCACGCATAGTTGATCGCGTCGCGCTTGAAGTAATCGCCGAAGCTGAAGTTGCCGAGCATCTCGAAGAAGGTATGGTGGCGCGCGGTATAACCGACGTTCTCCAGATCGTTGTGCTTGCCGCCGGCGCGCACACATTTCTGCGACGAGGCCGCACGGGTGTAGGGGCGCTTGTCGAAACCGAGGAACACGTCCTTGAACTGGTTCATCCCCGCGTTGGTGAACAACAGTGTCGGGTCTTCGTGCGGCACCAGCGAACTGGAGGCGACTACTGTGTGCCCTTTTGACGCGAAGTAATCCAGGAATTTCTGGCGGATTTCACTGCTTTTCATAATTTGCATCCATCGCTGATATCGTTGCAACAGGCGGCTCTCGAAGCATATTCTGGGCGCACCGGACAAGGTGCGCATCATACCACGCGCGGCCTTGGCAGCTATATCACGGACAGGAAGGAAGGCAGTTTGTGTAGGGTGCAATACCCTGTCCTGAGCTTGTCGAAGGGCAACGGGCATTGCACCATTTTCCGTAAAACATCCGGTGCAAGGCACTACGCGGGTTCAGCGATGCTTCAGGCGGGCACGCCAATAATTTGGCCGTTTCCTTTGATGTGCCACAGCGACAAGAACAATGGTGTCTGTTTCAATCGCATAGAAAAGGTTGTACGAAAAGTGACGCAGCACTTTCTTGCGAATGTTCGCCCGATGGGCCTGCGAAGCGAGAGGAAACTCAACTATCTCATCAACCGCTTTATGCACCGTGGCGATGAACGACAAACCGACCCCGGCAGCTTCGCTCTCGTAATACCGTGCAGCCTCCCGGAATTCCTCATCCGCCCCGGGCAAAAACTCGACCTTCACGACAGCTCGGAAATAGCGCGGCAAAACACCTCATCCGCAGGAATGCCCTGCACGCGCCCCGCACGGTAGCCTTCAAGACGGCGCTCAGCTTCATCCAGCCACAACCGCTCCACTTCAGAAGGCGTGGGCTCATCCAAACTCAATAGCAGCTTGCCCGCCAACAATGCCCTGT
>JAUYGW010000161.1 GCA_030690245.1 Gallionella sp.
TGCTGCGCGAACATGCCTTCGAGGGCATCGTCAATAATCTGGAACGCCGCTACAAGGAGACCGACTCGCCCGCCGTGCGCGAGGAGCTGGCGAAATATCTCAATGGCTGCGTCTGCCCGGAATGCAAGGGCACGCGCCTGCGTCTGGAAGCGCGCCATGTGCGCGTCGCGGAAATGAACCTGTACGAGATCAGCGCACTGCCGCTGAAGCAGGCGCTGACTTTCTTCCAGGGCTTGAAGCTGCAAGGCCACAAGCAGGCGATCGCGGAAAAGATCGTGCTGGAAATCGCCAGCCGCCTGACCTTCCTGAACAACGTCGGGCTGGATTATCTGTCGCTGGAACGCTCCGCCGAGACGCTCTCCGGCGGCGAGGCGCAGCGCATCCGCCTCGCGTCGCAGATCGGCTCCGGCCTGACCGGCGTGATGTATGTGCTCGACGAGCCTTCCATCGGCCTGCACCAGCGCGATAACGACCGCCTGCTGCAAACCCTGAAGAAGCTGCGCGACATGGGCAACAGCGTGATCGTGGTCGAGCACGACGAGGAGGCGATCCGCCATGCCGACTATGTGGTGGACATGGGGCCGGGCGCGGGCGAACACGGCGGACTGGTGGTCGCGCAAGGCACGCCGGAGGAAATCTGTGCCAGCAAGCAGTCACTCACCGGCGATTACCTGACCGGCCGCCGCAGCATCCCGATGCCGGAAAAATCTTTTAAGCCCGACCCGGAACGCATGCTGCACATCGTCAACGCCTCCGGCAACAACCTGAAGGACATCACGCTGAATCTGCCGGTCGGTCTGCTGGTGTGCGTCACCGGCGTGTCCGGCTCGGGCAAGTCCACGCTGATCAACGACACGTTGTATCCCGCCGTCGCGCAACACTTGTACGGCAGCAACACCGAACCCGCGCCTCATGCCGAGATCAGCGGGCTGGGATTTTTCGACAAGGTGATCAACGTCGATCAGTCGCCGATCGGGCGCACGCCGCGCTCCAATCCCGCCACCTACACCGGCCTGTTCACGCCGATCCGCGAGCTGTTCGCCGGGGTGCCGTCGGCGCGCGAGCGCGGCTACGGGCCGGGGCGCTTCTCGTTCAATGTCAAGGGCGGACGCTGCGAATCCTGCCAGGGCGACGGCATGATCAAGGTGGAGATGCACTTCCTGCCGGACGTGTATGTGCCGTGCGACGTGTGCCACAGCCAG
>JAUYGW010000167.1 GCA_030690245.1 Gallionella sp.
GCGCGCGATGGACACTGCACCGCGCAGCGACACATCCATATCTGGCAATTCTTTGGAGGCGAATTCCGAGGCGGAATACACCGATGCGCCCGCTTCGGAAACAACAATACTGGTCATGTTTAATTCGGGGCGCAGCTTGATCAAATCCCGCGCCAGCTTGTCCGTCTCTCTCGAAGCCGTCCCATTCCCAATCGCAATCAACGTCACCCTATGCTTCTTCGCCAACTGCACCAGCGTGTGCAACGACCCATCCCAATCATTCCTTGGCTGGTGCGGATAGATGGTGGCGGTATCCACCACTTTGCCGGTCTCGTCCACCACCGCCACTTTCACGCCGGTGCGGATGCCGGGGTCCAGCCCCATGGTCACGCGCGGCCCGGCGGGTGCAGCCAGCAGCAGCGCTTTCAGGTTGCGCGCGAACACGTTGATGGCCTCGGTTTCGGCACGGCTGCGCAGTGCGCCCATCAGCTCCGATTCCAGATGCATGAAGCTCTTCACGCGCCAAGTCCAGCGCGCGGTATCCATCAGCCAGCCGTCGGCCGGGCGGTTCATGTCCTTGATGTTGAAGCGGCTGGCGATGCGCATCTCGCACGGGTTGTGCGGCGAAGCCCAGTTGGGCTTCTCTTCTTCGCTATCCAGGCGCAGTTGCACATCCAGCATCTCTTCGCGCCGCCCGCGGAACACCGCCAGCGCGCGGTGCGAAGGAATGGTGTTGATGGATTCGGAATAATCGAAATAGTCGGCGAACTTCTCCGCAGCATCGTTCTTGCCCTCCACCACCTTGGACTGCACCACACCATGCGCCTGCACATATTCGCGCAGCGATTGCAGCAAGGCCGCATCCTCGGCGAAACGCTCCATCAATATCTGACGCGCTCCATCCAACGCCGCCTTCGCATCCGCCACACCGGGATTCTTATCATCAGCCGCGCTGGTGAAAGGTTCATGCAGATACTTGGCCGCTTCCTCTTCCGGATTCAGTTCAGGGTTTGACAGCAACGCATCCGCCAACGGCTCCAGCCCTGCCTCCAGCGCGATCTGCGCCTTGGTGCGGCGCTTAGGTTTGTAAGGCAGATACAAGTCTTCAAGGTGCGTCTTGTCAGTGGCGAGCGAAACCGCCTTCAACAATTCAGGCGTCATCTTGTCCTGCTCGGTGATGGAAGCAATGATCGCCGCGCGGCGCTCTTCCAGTTCGCGCAGATAACGCAGCCGCTCGTCCAGCAAACGCAGCTGAATATCGTCCAAGCCGCCCGTCGCCTCTTTGCGATAGCGCGAGATAAAAGGCACCGTCGCCCCCTCGTCCAGCAAGGCAATGGCAGCAGCGATTTGAGCAGGCTTG
>JAUYGW010000181.1 GCA_030690245.1 Gallionella sp.
ATGGCGACGGTGTCCGTGGCGCCCGCGATGGCGGTGTTCATCAGCACGCCGTCGCAGCCCAGCTCCATCGCGATCGCGGCGTCCGATGCGGTACCGACCCCCGCATCCACGATCACCGGCACCTGCACGCGCTCCATGATGAGTTGCAAATTCCACGGGTTGAGGATGCCCATACCGGAGCCGATCAGCGAGGCCAGCGGCATGATCGCGACGCAGCCGATGTCTTCCAGTTGCTTGGCGATGATCGGGTCGTCCGAGGTGTACACCATCACCTGAAAGCCTTCCGCGACCAGCGTCTTCGCGGCGGCGAGGGTTTCGACCACGTTCGGGTACAGCGACTGCGGGTCGCCCAGCACCTCCAGCTTGACCAGGGTATGCCCGTCCAGCAGTTCGCGCGCGAGCCGCAGGGTGCGCACCGCGTCCTCGGCGGTGTAGCAGCCCGCGGTGTTGGGCAGGTAGGTGAATTTCGACGGCGGCACGGCGTCGAGCAGATTGGGCTCGTTGGCGTTCTGGCCGAGATTGGTGCGGCGGATCGCCACCGTGACGATCTCCGCGCCGCTCGCGTCTAGCGCAGCGCGTGTCTCGGTGAAGTCCTTGTATTTGCCCGTGCCGACCAGCAGCCGGGAGGAGTAGCTCTTGCCTGAGATGATGAGTTTGTCGTTCATTGATGTATTCCTGTTCAATTAAATTTTGCTTCCCTCGCCCCAGCGGGGAGAGGGATTGAGGGAGAGGGGGGTCAACCGCCGCCCACCGCGACGACCACTTCCAGCCGGTCGCCGTCCGCCAGTTGCTGCGTCGCAAAGGTGCTGCGCGGCACGATCTCGCCGTTGCGCTCCAGCGCGATGCGTTTGCCGGCCAGCCCCATCTCCTCGATGAGGGCGGCAACGCTGATGGCTTCGGGGAATTGGCGCGCCGCGCCGTTGATGCTGACCGTTATCACTTCGTTTGTCCGTGTTAGAATGCGCGCCGTATTCTACACCAGGCGGGTGTAGTTCAATGGTAGAACGGCAGCTTCCCAAGCTGCATACGACGGTTCGATCCCGTTCACCCGCTCCATTTAGCCGCTATGCAATGAGCGGCATTCCAACCATGTAGGGCGCTAATCCTTGTGGGCGCAACTGCACCAAGTTTGGTAAGTTGCTTTGTACAACTGGATCATTTTGCTTTCTTGCATACCAAAGTCGAGCACAAGCCACGACATCATGGCAAAATCGAACGGCATCTAAATTCAGCGCATCGTTGATTATGTTGTTGTGAAAGACATTATTTTGAGCGTTGGGAATAGTAAATAAAATACGCCCATACTGCATATTCTGGTGCCCACAGCGCCCTTGGTGCAATACGCCACAGCGCAAACTCCAGCAATCGGCGTCGGTGACATTCGGATACTGCGCACCCAAATTTGCGGTGTACCAAGCCTTATATTTCGGTCCAGATGTCTCGCCATTTTGTGATTCAAGAGCGGCGCAAATGTCTGGTATTGTCAAAGCCATTGCGATAGCTAGGTAATACAGCCCAGCATCTAGTGCTCGATCGATTTCGTTTAAAATTATTTCCATACTTTCTTTCATTGGCAAAATCGCTGATCGAATTAAAGGGGGCGTTCCGGTTTGTTTTCCTAGCAGCCCTCCGCAGAATTCGCCGCGGCTACTTGATCCGATACAGCCGCTTCTCCAGCGTCTTGCCTTTCACTCCGTCGAAGCGGTCGTCCATCGCGGTTCCCAGCTTGCCCAAGCGATCGTCGGGGTGCGGGTGGGTCTTGAACAGCAGCGCCACGTCGCCGTCGTCCTTGGCGAAATGGCCGATCTGTTGCAGCACGGCGGGCAGGCCGAAGGAGTCGTAGCCCGCGCGCGTGGCGAGCACCACGGCGATGCGGTCGGCTTCGAATTCGGCATCCTTGTCCAAAGAGCGAGACACGATCTCCGCGCCGCTACCGATCAGCCCCTGCACCTTGTCGCTGCCGCCAACATTTTTCGCGACCAGCTGGCTGCCGAGGTCGAGCAGCTTGCTTTGCTGCAATATCTTCAGGTGGTGCTGGCGGATCACATGGCCGACCTCATGTGCCAGTACGCCGGCCAGTTCGGCCTCGCTCTGCAACAGGAAGTACAGGCCGCGCGTGACGAAGATGTAGCCGCCGGGCGCGGCGAACGCGTTCACGTCGTTCGAATCGATCACGCCGAAGTGCCAGGTCAGGTCGGGTCGCTCGCTCTGGTTCGCGACCCAGCGGCCGACGTTGTTGACGTATTTTTGCAGCTTCGCGTCCTTGACCAAGGGGGCTGCGCCGAGCAGGTTGCCGGCGATCTGCCGCCCGATGGCGGTTTCCTCTTCGATCGAGGTGGCGGGCTTGCCAGTCACCTTTTCCTGCACGCCCTGCTTCAGCGTGTTCAGTAGTTGCTGCTCGAAGGGATTGGCGGCCAATACGGGGGCTGAGCCCAGCGCCAGTGCGAGAGTACATAAGCCGGATAAAAGCGTTTTACCACGAAGAACACGAAGGCCACGAAGGGTTTTCTCGAGGGAGTATATCGCCGCCTGATGTTTATCTACCGTGAGGCTGGCATTCCCGACATAACTATGCCGTTTTTCTTCGCGTTCTTCGTGGCTCAGCCGTTTATTTTTGTCCATGGCGATCCTCCTTATTTTGGTGCAGGCAGGTAATTAAACGTCCGCGCGGCGAGCTTGCCGGACGCGGCGAACTTCGCCGCCTCGGGTTTGCTGCTCGCGTAGGATTCGGCGCGTTTCAGTTCTTCCGCATCGAACCTGGCCGACTTCAACTCCTCCTCGTTCAGCCCGCGGATGCCGGTGGTCGCCACCACCTTGCCGGTTCCGGCGCGGCCCGAGGCCAGCGCGAGTACGCCGGATGCATCGCCGGAACCCTTGCGCGCATCGCCCTTGCGGATGCTCAGCATGCGCACCCAGCCGTTGCCTTTGGCGCTCTTCAACTGGTACCAGCCGCCGTCTTTCTTGAGGATGTCCACCTTGTCGCCGGCCGCCAGCTTCGCCACCGTCTTCGCATCGCGGAACGGCTCCGCCTTGATGTCGTCGGCCTTGAGCGCCGTGCCGCTTTCGGCGGCGTGCAGCGTGGCAACTGCCGAAACAGGGGCTGTTTGTGCCGGTTTTTCGGCTGCGGCTGGTTGTGCGGTCTTTTCGGCAGGCGCCAATTTGGCCTGTTTAACCGGCGCGACTACAGCCGCTCCGCTTACGGCAGGTGCGGCAGCCTGTTGCGCGGATGTTTCGGGCTGACAGCCGCACAAGGCGGCCAGCAACGACATCAAAAGTATGTTTCGTGTATTCATGTTCTCTCCCTGATTCAGCTCGCGGGAAGGGTTACCTGATCCCGCGCCGCTTCCTTTTCCTGTTTGTCCCAAGCCAGTAAAGCCTCGGCGAACATCATACGCCAGCCGGCCTGCGCCGTATCGCCGCCGGCGAAGTGTCCCTGATAGGCGAAATGGCTGGCCGCATTATCCGGCTGGGCGAGATGGCGCTGCAATATTGTTGGCAGCGCCGCCAGCAGCGCGTCGCTATCGCGCCGGATTTCCGCCTGCGCCCCGGCATCCTGCGCCTCGGCGATCCACGAGACCGTGAGGGTGTTTTCGAACAGGTTCCATAGCCCCTTCTGTTCGCCGGTCAGCGCCTCCACGCTCTTGGCGGTCTGGCCGGTCTTTTCCAGCGCATGGTGTATCTTGTCCAGCGTTGCGGGGCGGATCACGTTGCGCCCGGCATCCAGGCGGATCAGCAGCAGCGTGGCCGTTAACTCGCCGCTGCACGCCGTTGCCGCGCGCACCATGCTCTGCTCCAGCGCCTTGCCGGTCGCCATCGCGTACAAACGCGACAGCGTGAAGAACGCCAGGCCGACCGTCACCGGCCCGGTGAGGTTGATGTAGACGTTGGTGAGGTTGATGCTGGCGTAGGTGATGGCGATCAGGATGACCTGCGACAACCCGAACACGCGGTCGATCTTGTCGCGCCCTGCGTCGCGGTAGAAGCCCCAAGCGGTCAGCCAGACGATGATCAGCGTGATCAGCAGATACCACACGCGGCCTTCCGGATAGCGCAGCGCGTCGCCGTGCTTGAAGTTGTCGATCGCGGTGGCGAGGATCTCCACGCCGGGGAACAGGCGATCCATCGGCGTCGCCTTGATGTCGAACAGGCTGGGTGCGGTCGAGCCGATGAGGACGATCTTGCCCTTGAACTCGTCCTGCGGCCGTTTTTTCTCCTTGTTGCCCATGTCGGCATACACGTCGCTGAAGCTGGCGTAGCGGTAGGTGAACGGCCTGCCGCGCCAGTTGAGCAGCACCTGCTGCGCGTCCGGCTGCTGCCAGCCGAACTCCTGCGCGATACGCGCCGGCAGGGTCGGCAGCGCCCAGCCGTAATCTTCGCGGTAAACGCTGTAGCGCCGCGCCACGCCGTCCTTGTCCGGGTAAATGTTGTGCAGGCCGAGGCGGCCGCCGTCGAGCGCGGCCTGAAAGTGCGGCAACACCATCGCCACGGTCGCATCCAGTTGTGCGCCGGGTAGCGGGGTCGCGCCGGGGATCATCGCGGGCTTGACCTGGCTCAGCTTGTCGCTGGAGGGGTCGAGGCGCAGCATCGGGAAGAAGGTGTTGCCGGTCGCGGCGATGGCGTCGTTGAAATAGGCGTCGCTGTCCGGGTTGTACACGTCGGCGTCGCTGAACAGGATGTCGAACACCACCGCCTTCGGCTGCTGCTTCTCGATCTGTTCGAGGAACTCGCCGAGCACCTGGCGCGGCCACGGCCAGCGCCCGTAATCCTGCGCCAGCGCCGCGAGGCTGGCCTCGTCGATATCCACGATCACGATGTCCGGGTCGGGTTTCGGCACGATGAGGCGGTGGCGCACCATCGCGTCGAATGCCGTCTGGCGCAACTCGCCGGTGACATGCAGCAGCGTCGCGTCTAGCACCGCGAACACGCTGAACAGCCCGGCGAGATAGAGATAGAAGCTGTGCTTCCCCCACTGCGCGAGCCGTTCGGCAAGATGCGCGCGTGCATTTAGCAGGCGGCTGGTGAAGAGTTTCCAGGTCATGGTGGTTGCCGGGGTTCAGGGTGTCATTCTATAGCCAGTGGGCAGGCAAGTGCAGCGGAATCCGGAGAGCAGTGGGCGTACCCGAGAGAGCGCCGAATTCCATTGCATTCAATCCGGGCTTGCTACGATTTGAGCCGCGAGCTCCAAGCATGAACCATGTCCAAGATGAATTTTTGATTCGAATCGGAAAGTGTCAAACAGCGTGGTCGCCAGATGCTTTACGAAACTACCAACCTTTTGAATTAACCTGCCACAGAATTGAGCACAACCAAACCTTCGATGTTTGCAAAATCCTTCCCGTTACGGGTCGCAAGTGATAGCCGATTTGCTCTGGCGATTGATGCGATTTGTGCGTCTTCCACGCTGATGGGCTTGCCTTGCCGCTGCTCAAACCGGTCCACTACCTTTACAGCAGGTTTCAAATAATCGGGCGCCACGGTTTTCTGAATACAAATTCATACCTTCCGCACACCTTCCCCGTATTTTGCCACTACCTTATCCACGGTCAGCAGCAATAAACCTTCCACGCGCGTTTGCGCGACGAGAATGCGGTCGAACGGGTCTTTGTGCAGTTTCGGCAGATCGTTCACGGCAACGGTGTGCTCGCTGGTAACAGGCAGTTCACGGTAGCCGTTGACCAGCAGCATGCGCCACAGGCGGCGCGGGTCAACATTGAAATCGGCACGATCAAGGCTGTTTTTAATTGAAATTTCCCACAGGCTGGCTGCACTGAAGACAAGTTGATTGGCCGGGTCTAGCAGCAGGGCGCGCGCCTTCGCGGAAAGACGCTCTGGCTCACCGGCGGCCCACAATAGCAGGTGCGTATCGAGCAACAGGCTCAAGCCGCCTTTCATTCAAACATGCCCACAATTTCATCGCTGCCCATCTGGTCGAAATCGTCCGGCACGGTAATTTCGCCTGCCATAAAGCCGAGACGACAGGCCGTGCCCGTTTCCGTGCGATCCAGCGGAATCACTTTTACCATGGGCTTGCCTGCCTTGGCGATGATGAACACCTCGCCCTGCGCGGCCTGCTCGACCAGACGTGAAAGCTGAGTCTTGGCATCGTGAATGTTGACAATAATCATGTTGGCCTCTTGGTGAACTAACAGTGCTTAGTTTACAGCAAAAATAAAACATCATGGCATGCCATGTTTCACCCTCTGATTTTCGTGCGCATGAGCTCCGAAACAACATTGGTACCGGGCAGGATGCCGCTCATGGTCAGTCTTTTTTGTATGACGGGCACTCCCACACCCACGGTCTGACAAGCTCACTTCGGTGCGACATCGAGCACCACCGCGTGCGGGTCGTGCATCGCGATGCGCGCGACGAACCAGATCGCCAGCGCGTTCGCAGCCATCGCCACATAGCCCACCGTCTCGTAATCGACGATCCGTCCGCTGGCGTCCTGGGTGATGATGAAGCCTGACAGCGTGGTCGCCAGCCCCATCGCGAACGCCTGAGTGGTGGCGTTGAGCGACATGAAAGTGCCGCGCAAATTTGGTTGCGCCGCCGAGGTGATGATCGCCATCGCCGGGATCATGCGCCCCGATACCAGCACGAAGAAGGTGGTGGTGCAGATCAGCCACAGCCACAACGGCACGGCGCCGATATGCGTGACCACCAGCAGCGGCAGCAGCGCGGCAACGGCGACTATGCGATAGACCTCGATCTTGCCGTGCAGGTCGGCCCAATGGCCGATCAGCCGCGCGGTGACGAGGGTGGCCGCGCCGCCGAACAGGTAGATGTATGGAATGTCCTGCTGCGCGATGCCGACGTTGCTCACCGCGTAGAGGGTGATGTAGGGGATCACCGTGAAGCCGGAAAAGATGATCAGCGCGGAGAACAGCAGCGCGCGCAGATGGTTGGGGTCGCGCAGTACGGTAAACATTGCGGCGAACGGGTGCGCCTGCTTCTCGGCACTGATGTGGTGGCGCATCTCCGGCAATACGCGCAGGCCGACGAGGATGAACAGCACGACCAGCACGGCGATAAAGACGAACGGCGCACGCCACTGGAAATGATTGGCCAGCCACAGCGACAGCGGCACGCCCGCGACCGTGGAGACCGAGAAGGCCGCAGACACCATGCTGCTGGCGCGGGCGCGGCGCGCGAACGGGATCACGTCGCCGATCATGGTCTGCACCAATGCGCCCATCACGCCGCCGAACGCGCCGGCCAGGCCGCGCGCGATCAGCAGGGTGGCATAGCCGGGCGCCAGGCCGCACGCCAGCGTCGCCAGGCCGAACAACGCGAACATCCACAGCAACAGGCGTTTGCGCTCAAAGCGATCGACAAAGGTCGCGGCGAACAGGCCGGACAATGCGGCGCTGAAACTGTAGGACGCGACCAACAGGCCGAACTCGTGCGTGGTGATGCCGAACTCGGCGATCAGAATGGGGCCGAGCGGCATCATGATCATGAAGTCGAGCACATGGCTGAACTGGATGCCCGCGAGGGTCAGCAGCAGATATTTTTCGCGTTGCGGGGCGAGGGGCGGATGCACGTGAGATTGGGGCGGTGAAGTTGAACCAAGATTATCCGTTAGATCGTTCGCAAATTGTAGGAGCACGCCATGCGTGCGATTGCTCTTTTCATTCGCGGGCATGGCCCGCTCCTACACAAACGCCTAACCTCTAAGGATTTTCTGGGTTGAGGATCGGATTCTAACGTTTTGAATCGCCGGTAAGAAATTTTAGCGCTGCCGAGGGTGCTAAAATCGCCCCTCAAGTTTTCATCATTACATCATGCCGCAACCTTCCTTCATCCATCTCCGGCTGCACAGCGAACACTCCATTTCGGATGGGATGGTGCGCGTGGGCGATGCGGTCGCCGCAGCCCAGAACAATAGGATGCCGGCGCTGGCATTGACCGACCTGAACAACGTGTTCGGGATGGTGAAGTTCTACAAAGCGGCGCGCAGTGCGGGAGTGAAGCCCATCGTCGGTTGCGATGTGTTCATCAGCAACGATGCCGACCGCGACCGGCCGCATCGCCTGTTGCTGCTGTGCCAGTCGCGCGAGGGGTATCTGCTGCTGTGCCGCCTGCTGTCGCGCGCCTATCTGGAGAACCAGCATCGCGGCCGCGCCGAGCTGCGCCGCGAATGGTTCCACGACGGCACGACCGGGCTGATCGCGCTGTCCGGCGCGCATCTCGGCGATGTCGGCGGCGCGCTGCTGTCCGGCAACGCGAAACAGGCCGAGCAGTTCGCGCAGGAATGGGCCGGGCTGTTCAACAACCGCTATTACCTCGAAGTGCAGCGCGCCGGATTTGCCGATGAAGAGCCTCACCTCCAGGCTGCGGCGCAACTGGCCGCCAAGCTCGGCTTGCCGGTGGTCGCCACCCATCCGGTGCAGTTCCTCGCTGCCGATGACTTCAAGGCGCACGAGGTGCGCGTGTGCATCGCCGAAGGTTATGTGCTCAACGACAAACGCCGCGCCAAACAATTCACCGCGCAGCAGTATTTCAAGACGCAGGCCGAGATGGCGGAGCTGTTCGCCGACCTGCCGGAAGCGTTGCAGAACAGCGTGGAGATCGCGCGCCGCTGCAATCTTGCCTTAGTGCTGGGCAAGCCGCGCCTGCCGGATTTCCCCACGCCGAACGGCGAGAGTCTGGATGATTTTCTGCGCAGCGAATCCGAGCGCGGCTTGCGGCAGCGCCTGGCGCTGCTCTATCCCGATGAGGCCGAGCGCGCCGCGAAGCTGCCGGAATATCAGGCACGCCTTGCCTTTGAGGCCGACACCATCATCAAGATGGGCTTCCCCGGCTACTTCCTGATCGTGGCGGATTTCATCCGCTGGGCCAAGGCCTATCGCTCCGAGGAATTCCCCAACGGCGTACCGGTCGGACCGGGGCGCGGTTCCGGTGCGGGTTCGCTGGTGGCGTACTGTCTGCTCATCACCGACCTCGATCCGCTGCGCTACGAGCTGCTGTTCGAGCGATTCCTGAACCCCGAGCGCGTGTCGATGCCCGACTTCGACGTGGACTTCTGCCAGGACGGGCGCGAACTCGTCATCAATTATGTGAAGGACAAATACGGCGCACAGTGCGTGTCGCAGATCGCCACCTTCGGCACGATGGCTTCCAAGGCGGTGATCCGCGACGTCGGGCGCGTGATGGATTTCCCGTATGGCCTGTGCGACAGCCTGTCCAAGGCGATCCCGGTCGAAGGCGTGAAACCGGTGTCGCTGAAGAAGGCGCGCGAGATGGAGCCGGAGATCAACGCGATCGCCGAGCGCGAGGAGGGCGTGCCGGAGTTGCTGGAATTGGCCGGGCGCCTCGAAGATCTGACGCGCAACGTCGGCATGCACGCCGGCGGCGTATTGATCGCGCCCGGACAGCTCACCGATTTCTGTCCGCTGTATTGCGCCGACAGCAGCACCAGTGTGGTCAGCCAGTTTGACAAGGATGACGTCGAGGCCATCGGTCTGGTGAAGTTCGACTTTCTGGGCTTGCGCACGCTGACCATTCTGGATTGGGCGATGCGCCATGTGAAGAGGCTCCAGGAGCAAGAAGCGGGATCGAGGAGCGAGGATCGAGGAGCGAGTGAGAAGCAAGAGCATGGAGCGCAGGGCGCGGGTTTAACTCAATCCGCAATCCGCAATCCCCAATCCTTTTCTTTAGAAACGATGCCGCTGGATGATCCCGCTACTTACGACTTGCTGAAGGCGTGCAACACCACCGCCGTGTTCCAGCTGGAATCGCGCGGCATGAAGGATCTGATCAAGCGATTGCAGCCCAGCACGTTTGAAGACATCGTCGCGCTGGTTGCGCTGTTCCGTCCGGGCCCGCTGGAATCGGGCATGGTGGAAGACTTCATCAACCGCAAGCACGGCAAGGCCACCGCAGACTATTTCCACCCCGAGCTGGAGGCTTCGCTGAAGCCGACTTACGGCGTGATCGTGTATCAGGAGCAGGTGATGCAGATCTCGCAGATCATCGGCGGTTACACGCTGGGCGGCGCGGACATGCTGCGCCGCGCGATGGGCAAGAAAGATCCGGCGGAGATGGCCAAGCAGCGCGACATCTTCGTCAGCGGCGCGGTGGCGCGCGAGATCAACAAGGACTTGGCGACGCGGCTGTTCGATCTGATGGAGATGTTCGCCGGTTACGGCTTCAACAAATCGCACTCGGCGGCCTACGCGCTGGTGGCTTATCAGACCGCCTATCTGAAGGCGCATCATCCGGCCGCGTTCATGGCCGCGACCCTGTCGGGCGACTTGGACAACACCGAAAAGGTGCGTACCTTCTATGCCGATACGCTGCAGCAGAACGCGCCGCAGGCGAGTGTCGAAGGTCGGATCGGCATTCGCGTGCTGCTGCCGGACGTGAACAGTTCCGGCTATGCGTTTTCTCCGGTGGACGAGCAGACCATCGCCTACGGGCTGGGCGCGATCAAGGGTACCGGCGAGGCGGCGATCGCCAGCATCGTCAAGGCGCGCGAGAGCGGGCCATTCAAGGATTTGTTCGACTTCTGCCGGCGAGTGGACAAGCGCATCGTCAACCGGCGCACCGTCGAGACGCTGATCCGCGCCGGCGCGTTCGACGGCATCAACGATCACCGCGCCGCGCTGATGGCCAGCGTGGATGCGGCGCTGGCGAGCGCCGACCAGCATGCGCGCGCGGCGAACCAGAACAGCCTGTTCGGCAACGACGAATCCGATGCGGTGCTGATCGTGCAGACCGCCGATGTGCCGCGCTGGCGCTTGCGCGAACAGCTGGCGCATGAAAAAGCCAGCCTGGGCATCTATCTGGGCGGGCACCCGTATCAGGAATACGCCGATGAATTGGCGCATTTCATCAAGGTGAAACTGGCCGACCTGACCCCGCAATTCGTCGGCAAATCGAATGGCGGCGGAGGAGGCTACGGCGGCGGACAGGGCAAGTCGCGCGGCGTGCCGGTGGTGCTGGCGGGTATCGTGGCCGGGCTGCGCATCCAGCAGACCCGGCGCGGGCGCATGGCGATCGTCACGCTGGACGACGGCGGTGCGCAGGTCGAGCTGACCGTGTTCAACGAAATCTACGAGGCCAGCCGCCCGTGGATACGCGAGGATGAATTACTGGTGGTGCGCGGCAAGGCTAGCCTGGACGAGTATTCCGGCAACGTGCGCGTGAGCGGCGAAGAGTTGTTCGACTTTGCCTCGGCGCGCTCCAGCTTCGCGCAGCAACTGGCGTTGCGCTGCAACGGCAAGGTCAGCGTCGCGCAGCTCAAAAAATTGTTCACCCCGTATCGCGACGGCAAATGCCCGGTGCAGATTCACTACAGCAACGATGACGCAAGCTGCCAACTGCGCCTCGGCGAGGCATGGCAGGTGACGCTGCACGATGACTTGCTGCATGGTTTGCGCGAGCTGCTGCAAGCGGAAAACGTGAAGGTCATTTATGCGTGAAGCATTCGATCATAACCAACCTTCAAAAGGAGAGAGCATGCGCATCATCATTATTTCGGCATGGTTGCTTGCCGCCACAGCTTCGACGGCATGGGCAGAGGCCGCACCTGCCGAGCCGGCAAAAACCGAAACGCCGGCAGCTTCCGCAACACCGGATAATTCTGCCGGGACTGCCAAGGCAGCGGCTCAGGAAAAAGCCGCGAAGCCGAGGGAATCGGGATTGGATCAGCCGCTCTGCACCGGGGAATAAGGGGCAGGGTGCAGGATGCTTGTCCGGATACTGATCTCAAACAGCCATCCGGAGTACCGGCTGGTGCTGCCGGTCGAGGCGGGGACGGGCGTCATCAGCGCGGCCATGAGAGCGGCGATCGAACAGTTGGGCGAGTGGGAAGAAAGATCGCGGGACGATCTGGACGGCGGTCGGTCGGAACACCGCGAGGCGATGGAGGATATTGCCGTTTACGGCGCTTACCTGTGGATGGTGTCCGCCGCCTACACCGGGAGAGTCGAGGTAGTGCAGTCCGCGCAAAATGCTGCCTAAGGACACCTCTGAAAATTCAGATTCCGCCATCCCCGCGCAGGCGGGAACGACAAATAAATCCGTGTTTTATTAGCTTTTTTCCGGTGGCCTGCACAGCAATGCAGCGAGCTGTTTTTTTGGTTTGTCCGGGCAGAAGGCGGGCTGTTCCTCAACTTTGGAGGCGCTCGGGGAAGGCACGTAAGGCTTCATGAACCAGTCGTCCGCCGCCGGTTTTCTTGCATGGGCGTGGGCATGGGACGGCGCGGCAGCCTTCGCAGGCCGGTGGCTTGGCGCCGCACGCGGGGCAACTGAAACTGCCGCCCGTTCGCGCGGAAATTCGCGCTTGAGCAACTTCTCGATTTCCACGAGCCGCCGCTCTTCTTCACCATCCACCAGCGAGATGGCTTCGCCGCTGGCGCCGGCGCGGCCGGTGCGGCCGATGCGGTGAACGTAGTCCTCGGCGTTGGTCGGCAGTTCGTAATTGACCACCAGCGGCAGCTGGTCGATATCCAGTCCGCGCGCGGCAACGTCGGTCGCCACCAGCGCGGTGATCTTGTTTGCCTTGAACGCATCCAGCGCATTGATCCGCTCCTGCTGGGTCTTGTCGCCGTGGATCGCATCGGAGGGGATGCCTACGCGCTCCAGCTTGCGCGCCAGCTGCGCCGCAGTCAGTTTGGTGCGGGTAAAGACCAGCACCTGGCTGCCCAACCCGCGCGAGCGGATCAAATCGGCCAGCACGTCGAACTTATTATCGTGATCCACCATCAGCACCGATTGCGTGACGGTTTCCGCCGCCGTGTTGCGGCGCTCCGCTTCGACCGTGACGGGGTTGGCGAGAAAATCCTGCGCAAGTTTTTTGATGTCGTCGGAGAACGTGGCCGAGAACAGCAGGGTCTGGCGCTGTTTGGGCAGCAGTGTGAGGATGCGTTTGAGATCGGGCATGAAGCCCATGTCCAGCATGCGGTCTGCTTCGTCCAGAATCAGTATCTGCACCTGATTGAGCATCAGGTTGCGGCTTTCGACGTGATCCAGCAGGCGGCCGGGTGTCGCCACCAGGATTTCCACGCCCTTTGCCAGCGCGGGCTTCTGCGTTTTGATGTCGATGCCGCCGAATACTACGGTGGAGCGCAGCGGCACATACTTGGAGTAGGTCTCTACACTTTTCTCAACCTGGATCGCCAGCTCGCGCGTCGGCGCCAGGATCAATGCGCGGATCGGGTGGCGTGCCGGTGAGGTGCTGGTGCTGGCATGCGGCAGCAGGCGCTGCAACAGCGGCAAGGTAAACGCCGCCGTCTTGCCGGTTCCGGTCTGCGCCATCGCCATCAGGTCGCGGCCCGCCAGAACGTGCGGAATGGCCTGTGCCTGAATGGGTGTCGGCTCGGTGTAGCCTTCTTCCTCAATGGCCCTCAGGATCTGAGCGTCGAGGTTGAGGGATGAAAACATGGCTTTGTCTGGTGCTGGATCTATCATAAAGAGGGGCATTATACCGAATTGCTGCGGCACCTTGCCGGTTTTCCGATAACGGCCGGGATGCAGGTATCTGGAATCCAGTGGGGCAGGCTCTACGATGGCTGATCAAGCAGCGTTGAAGCAAGCGGGATGGGCTACTTAAAGAAGATACCGAAGAATAAGGGCGCGGCTTTCAGCAGGATCAGGGGGACTATAAAATCCGCTAGAGCTGATTTGAATCAACGAACTGCTTTGCGGAGGGATGTTTGCAATAACGCGTATCTCCCAAAGAAGATACCCACGGGCACCCGATCGTTTTCATCAGGCACTCTATCAAGCCGGTGTCGCCAGCGCTGCGCGTACGGCAGTTAAAGTCTTCGTTCTCCAGATGATTATTGGGCTGTTCCGCCAGCGTGTTTTTAGAGGTCATGTTGCCATCTGCTAGCTGTAAGTGAATTGCACGATACCAATAATATTTTTGAATTCATACACGTTTAAATACCTGGATATTTCGACGTAGGTGAATGGGGAAGCTGGCTGACCGTGTTTGTCCTACAGGGAGGCTCGGTGAAATCGAATAACCGGCAGGTGATTAGCCCTGATTTGATTTTTAATTCCGGGATGGGTGCTACCGGACGCCGCGCAGAAAACGGTATCCCTTGTAGCTGAAGATCATGCCATCCGGCGTGATCTGTTCCAGCCTGAGATCCGGCGTCAAGAACCCGCCTTCCCGCAGCATTCGGGAATTGATGCTGACGAGGCGCTCGGCGGGGTTGCCCGAATAGGCATGGAGCTGAATCGTCAAGGCCGGAATCTCCTGCTGAATCGTGCGAGGCAGTTCGGCCATGGGTATCGCTCTCTGTTCCTGTGCAGGGCTGGCGGGTTTTTCCGGCATGGGTGCGGCAGCGGCAACTGCGCCGGGCGTCCCGGTGCTGGCGGGTGCGGAAATGCCCGGTTTCATGGCGTCGACCCTGGGAGCAGGCTGCGCGACTGGCGGCGCCGGCAATTCCTGCGCTGTCATTCTGGCCATTTCGGGTGGCTCGGGCAGAGGTGCCGGTGCGGCTTGATGCGGGATGGGTGATCTCGCGGCACCGGGTTCGGCCGCCGGAGCCGGTTGCTCCGCCTGCCAGGGGCGCAGCCAACCGATCGTGATGCCGGCGCCGAGCAGCACCGCCGCAAGCAGGCCGTAATAGACAAGCAAGGGTTGTTTGGGCGCAGCAACCGTCACCTGCGCCGTCGGCAAGGTCGGCGTTGCGCCGCGCTGGCGCTGCTGGTCGGATTTTTTGAGCGCTTCCAGAATATACGACATAACTACTTTGCCTCCTGCTCGCGGAGTAGTTTCGGCGCCGTCAGATCCGCCGCGCCGCTCAGGCGCATCATGGTCTGAGGTCCGACGGTGCCGTCGGGGGTGAGCCCCCGGGCGAGCTGGAACTGTTTGACCTGACGCACCATGGCCTCATCGAACACCGGGTCTTTGGCGGCTTCCGCCGTCTTGCCGTGGAGCTGCGCGAGTTGCCCGCTCAGCCATTCCACATCCGGCCCGCGTTCGCCCGGCCGGATCTTCTTGCGCGCAACCGGCGGCATGCGCCACAGCAGGGTGTAGTGCCCCGACCATTGTTCTGCAAGGGCGCCAAGGGCGACCGTTATGCTTTCGGTGCCGACGGCAAAGGTGGCGGATTGATCGTCAAGCCGGGTCAGCGTGGCATGGAATTCCTGACCCAGGTTGTCGCGCATGAGCAGGACTGCGGGCCGGTTCAGTTGGCGCAGTTCATCCAGCCCGCCGCGCGCGGTTTGACAGCGCAAACCGATGGCTTCGGCCTGCCGGCACTCGTCCTCCCCTTGATAGTCCGCGCCCCATGTACGGAATAGCGCGGTGTAAGCCATCGCCTTGCTGCGCGAGAGCGGCTCTGCTGCCGGCCATTCCAGGGTAACCGGCAATGCCGCTGCCGGTTTGGCGGCCTCGGTTTTGACTTCAGGTTTCGGCTGAGCCGGGGGTTGCGCAACGGGCAGATACATCGCCGCCGCCAGCGCAGCACTGGCCAGCAAGCCTGCCAGGAGAGGGCGCACCATGCTGCGTGCCGCCGGCTTGTGGAACACCTCGCGCGCCGCTTGCTTGAGGGTCGCACGATCGACCCGCTCCTTGCTTTGCACGTAGGTACCCAGCAAAGCACGGTCGCACAGCACGTTGACGATGCGGGGAATGCCGCCGCTCAAACGGTATAGCTGCCCCATCAGCGCGGCGGGAAACAGCTGGCGCTGCGTGCCCGAAACCCCGAGGCGATGCCGCACATAGGCGGCGACTTCCTGCCGGTCCAGCGGCCCCAGGTGATAGCGCGCGATTATCCGTTGCGCGAGCTGCCGCAGTTCCGGCCGCGCCAGCATCTCCGCCAGTTCGGGCTGGCCCAGCAGGATGATCTGCAATAGTTTGCGCTGGCTGGTTTCCAGATTGGTAAGCAGACGCAATTGCTCCAGTACGTCGGCGGAGAGGTTCTGCGCCTCATCGATGATCAGCACCGTGTGCCTGCCCCTGGCATGGGCGTCGAGCAGGTAGGCATTGATGCAATCGACGTACACTTTGACGCTGGGGTTGGCGCTGTCGTTTCCTGGCGGACAGGCGATGCCGAATTCGGCACAGATGGTCGAGAGCAACTCTGCTACCGTCAGCTTGGGATTGAATATGTAGGCTACATCGCAGGATTCCGGAATCTGCTCGAGCAGACAGCGGCATATCGTGGTCTTGCCGGCCCCCACCTCGCCCGTGAGCAATACGAATCCGCCACCGCCGTTCACGCCATAGAGCAGATGCGCGAGCGCCTCCTGGTGGCGCTGGCTCATGTAGAGATAGCGCGGGTCCGGCGCGATGGAGAACGGCGCTTCGGCGAGGCCAAAGTAACTCTGGTACATGGACGGTCCGAGAGTGGGAATGTCGCTCCATTATAGCGTCAAGCTCCGCACACTCAATACTCATCAACCGATCCCTATCCCGGTAAAACCTTGCTGGCAAAACCAGCAATGTAATTGGGGTGTCCAAAGCCAACAATTGGGTGGCAGGCTCCAAGCGAATAGAATACAGTCGCTAACTTGAGAATTTCACGGCTTTTTTAGTGGTGAATTAATCTTCAGGGGAAGGCGGTTGCGGATGATTGATTAAAGTACGCGCGCGTTTAAGTGCGTCATTAACGTTGGCGACCACATTATCCTGGCCAATTTTTTCAAAAAAACCTGCCTGATGCATCAGGAAATACGGCTGAGTATGCGGGCCACACAGGATAAGATGTTTGTCGCGTTTACGCATCTTCTTGTATAAGTGTTCCAGTGTGTGCAAAGCGCTGGCATCCATGCTAATGACCTCGTGCATTTTCAGGATCAGCACATCCGGCTCAGCGTTGGTCTTGGCCAGGATGGCTTCCAGCTTGTCTGCTGCGCCGAAAAACAGCGCGCCGAACACACGGTAGATCACCACGCCTTTCGGCACCGCCTTGCGCGTTAGCGTCATTTCGCCGTCATCCGCCTGTGGGGACTCTTCGGCGACACTGACATGGGTTAATTCGGTGATGCGCTTGATGAAGAAAAAGACCGCGATGAACATGCCAATTTCGACCGCCACGGTCAGACCGAAAACGACCGTGAGCAAGAAGGTCACTACCAGTACCGCGCTGTCGCTGGCCGGGTATTTTTTCAGCGTGCGGAAACCTTCCCATTCACCCATGTTGATGGCGACCACCAGCAGGATGGCCGATAGCGTGGCGAGCGGGATATGGGTGGCGAGCGGTGCGGCAACCAGCACGATGACCAGTAGGGTGAGCGCATGCACGATGCCTGCCACCGGGCTGGTGGCGCCCGCCCGCACGTTGGTCGCGGTGCGCGCGATCGCGCCGGTGGCGGGAAGGCCGCCGAAGAACGGTGTGACGATGTTGGCGATGCCCTGCGCGACCAGCTCCTGATTCGGATCGTGCTTGTCGTCGATCATGCCGTCCGCCACGGCTGCCGAGAGCAGAGATTCGATTGCGCCAAGCAGCGCGATGGTCATTGCCGGCGCCAGCAAATGGCGCAGTGTGGCAAAAGTGAATTCCGGCGGGTCGAAGGCCGGCAGGCTCTGTGGAATGCCACCGAAGCGCGTGCCGATAGTCTCGACCGGCAGGTTGAACAGTGCGACGACAACTGTGCCGAGCACCAGCGCGATGATGGGCGAGGGCAGTTTCTGCCCCCAGGTTTTTGGGTAGAACCAGATCAGCAGCGCTGATCCAGCAGCCAGCAGCAGCGTGACAAAATTTACCGATCCCGCAGCGCGGTAAATGGTTTGCAGCTGGTGGATGAAATCTGCGGGCATCACTTCGATCCTCAGGCCGAAAAACTCTTTGACCTGGCTCAGGATGATGAGCACCGCAATGCCGCTGGTGAAGCCCATGATCAATGGGCGCGGGAAAAACTTGATAAGGTTGCCCATGCGCGCCAGCCCCATCGCCACCAGCATGACCCCCGCCATCATGGTGCAGATCAGCAGGTTGGCATAACCATACTGCATGATGATGCCGTACACGATGACGATGAACGCGCCGGTCGGCCCGCCGATCTGCACGCGCGAGCCACCGAGGGTGGAGATGATGAAGCCTGCGATGATCGCGGTGAAGATGCCCGCTTCCGGTTTTGCGCCGGAGGCGATGGCAAAAGCAATGGCCAGAGGCAAGGCGATAACGCCGACCGTGATGCCGGCGGTGACGTCGGTGGAGAAGCGCGCCTTGTCGTAGCCGCGCAATGCGTCGATCAGGCGCGGGCGGAAATATTGCGAGAACTTCAGCAATAAATTGCTCATACGGGCTGTGTCAGCACCTCCGCTGGTTGGATAGGCATTCCGGGTCGGAGGTCTACGTCAGGGTTGGAGGCTGGCGAGCCGGATTTTGTAGTTCAGCATGGCCAGCAACAGCACGAGAAGCGCCGCGCCGCCGTTGTGGATCACCGCCAGCGCCAGCGGGAAATCCAGATAGACCGTCAGGACGCCGGTCGCGAATTGCAGCGCGATCGCCATCAGCAACCAGCGCGCGGTCTTGTGCAGACCGTCGATTCTGCGGGCTTTCAGCGCCACCCACACAACCAGCGCGATCACTGCAAAGGCGAAGACGCGATGCACCCAATGGATCGAGGTCAATGCCGCGAACGGCAGAAATTCGCCGCCGGCGGTCATGCCCAGGTCGCGCCACAGCGAAAAGCCGTGCGTGAAGTCCATAGGCGGCAGCAGCATGCCCTGGCACAGCGGGAAATCGGTGCAGGCCAGTGCCGCATAATTGCTGCTGACCCAGCCGCCGAGCGCGATCTGTATCGTCAGCAGCAGTGCCGCCAGCACCGCCGGCAGGCGCAGCGCGTTCGCCGCTGGCGACACCGGCGCATGTTCGGTCTGACGCGCGCCGAGCCAGGCCAGAAGCGCCAGCAAGGCCATGCCCAGCAACAGGTGGATGGACACGATGATCGGTTGCAGTTTCATCGTCACCGTCCATGCGCCGAAAGCGCCTTGCAGGCAGACGAACCCGAATAGCAGCGTCGGAAACAACGGCGAAAACCGGGCTTCCCTGTGTTGCCGCCATTTGCGCCATGCGATCACCATGGTCGAGATGATCAGCACACCGATCGCCATCGCCAAGTAGCGGTGGATCATCTCGATCCATGCCTTCATAACCGTCACCGGCCCGGTCGGCATCGCGGCTTCGGCGGCGCTGATGTCCGCATGCGCCCGCATCGGGTCGGCCTGCCCGTAGCAGCCCGGCCAATCCGGACAGCCGAGGCCGGAATCGGTCAGCCGGGTGAAGGCGCCGAACATGATCAGGTCGAACGTCAGGAACAGGGTGATCCATACCAGTTTGCGGTATTTGTCCGGGTTGTCGGATACCCAGACGATGGACAGCGGCAGCATGGCCGCGATCATTCCGATGATGGCAAGCTGAATCAGCATGATGGGCGCTCCTGATGCGGCGAGTTAACCCGCCCGAAGGAGGCGCTGGCGCATAAATTACTCGACAGTTTCATAAGGCAGGCAAATTCCGTTACTGATCTGGTGCGCTCGGCGGGAGTCGAACCCACGACCCTTGGCTTCGGAAACCAATACTCTATCCAGCTGAGCTACGAGCGCATTTTGTAAGGTGCGCAGCATAACGTTTTTTGGCCGGCCCGTCCATGCAGCCGCCCCGTTCTTTGTGGCATGGCAGGGGGTAATGTGCGCGGCAATGCGGCGCAAAAGTGTTATCTTGTGCGCCTCTAAAATACCAGGCTGTCCATATGCCCTTTTCCAGACCGGCATCCTTGAATAAACCGCGTTGCGCCTGGACGGGCAGCGATGCGCTGTATCAAACCTATCACGACCTCGAATGGGGTGTGCCGCTGCACGACGACCGGCGCCTGTTCGAATTCCTGATCCTGGAAGGCGCACAGGCGGGCCTGAGCTGGATCACCATTTTGCGCAAGCGCGAAAATTACCGCGCCGCCTTCGATGATTTCGACGCGGAGTGCATTGCCCGCTATGGCGCGAATAAAATAGAATCGCTACTGCAGGATACGGGTATCGTGCGCAATCGCTTGAAACTGGAGGCCGCCGTCGTCAACGCGCAAAAATTCCTGGAGGTGCAGGAAGCGTCGGGCAGTTTCGATGCGTTTCTCTGGCAGTTCGTCGATGGCAAGCCCAGGCAGAATGCCTGGCGCAGGCTCGCCGATGTGCCGGCCAGCGCGCCCGAGTCCGACGCGATGAGCCGGGAATTGAAGCGGCGCGGCTTCAAGTTCGCCGGCACGACGATTTGCTACGCGCTGATGCAGGCGACCGGCATGGTCAACGACCATGTCACGAATTGTTTCCGGTATAAAGAATTGCAAAGATGAACCTGGAAAACATAATTGAGCCACGGATGAACAACGGCTTGCACCAGCTTTTCTGTACTTTTCGGGTGAAAGGCCAACTTTCATAATGCGATTTTTTATCCGTGTTTATCCGTGCAAATCCGTAGCTAACTGAGGTCTTTTAGATGAATTTAAAGTTCACCAAAATGCACGGCGCCGGCAACGATTTCGTGGTGCTGGACGGGGTGCTCCAGAAAATCGAGTTGTCGCCGGAACAGTTGCGCCTGCTTGCCGACCGCCATTTCGGCGTGGGCTGCGACCAGATCCTGTTGGTCGAGAAGGCGCAGCGCGCCGAGGCCGATTTCCGCTACCGCATCTTCAACGCGGACGGCGGCGAGGTGGAGCAATGCGGTAACGGCGCGCGCTGTTTCGTGCGTTTCGTGCATGACCAGAAACTCACGCACAAGCGCGAAATCGTCGTGGAAACCAGGAGCGGGTTGATTACGCCGCGCCTCGAGGACGACGGGCGCGTGACGGTGAATATGGGCGCGCCGATTTTCGATGCGGCGCTTATCCCGTTCGACGGCGGCAGCGGCGTGGCGAGCGAGCCGCTGGATGTGGACGGCGAAATGATCGAAATCAGCGCGCTGTCGATGGGCAATCCGCACGCGGTGCAGGTGGTGGCGGATGTCGAACGTGCGCCGGTGGAAAAACTGGGGCCGCTCATCGAGCGCCATCTGCGCTTCCCCAAGCGCGTCAACGCCGGTTTCATGCAGGTCATGGACCGCAGCCATATCCGGCTGCGTGTGTTTGAGCGCGGCACGGGCGAGACCCTGTCGTGCGGCACCGGAGCCTGCGCGGCAGTGGTCGCGGGTATCAGGCGCGGCCTGCTGGACAGTACGGTAAATGTCGCGACACATGGCGGCGTACTGGTCATCACATGGGCCGGAGAGGGGCAGCCGGTGTTGATGACCGGCCCGGCGATTACGGTATTTGCAGGCGAAATCAATTTATAGGGAGCCATGATGAGAGCTGAAGACGTCGCACAATATTTGCAGGACAACCCGCAATTCTTCGAGGGGCATCTCGAGACGCTGGCGCAAATCGCTTTGCCGCACCCGCACGGCGGGCGCACCATCTCGTTGAGCGAGCGGCAACTGCTCGCGCTGCGCGAGAAGAACAAGGAGCTGGAAAAAAAGCTGCATGATCTGATCGAATTCGCCAAGGAGAACGATGCGTTGCAGCACAAGGTGCATGAGTTCGTCGTCGCGCTGTTTGCCGCGCGCGACCTGGACACCCTGCAGGAAATGATCCCGCATCTGTTGCGCGAAATTTTTGCGATACCGCATACCGCGTTGCGACTGTGGCAGGCCAACCCGCCCAGCGCGGAGGTGCTGGCGTTCGCCGATGCGCAGGAAAAACCGGTCTGCCTGCATCACGCCGCGCACGACACCGCCGGCTGGTTCGGCGAAGTTGCCGCGCAACTGCGCTCTTACGCCTATTTGCCGCTGTACGCGGGCAGCGAGACCATCGGCATGCTGGTGCTGGCCAGCGAAGACAGGCAGCGCTTCTACCCGGAGATGGGCACGGTGCTCCTGCAGCGCATCGCCGAGGCGGCAGCCAGTGCATTGCACCCCCATATTTCGCAGACATGACTGATGCTGCCGCGCCTGTCCTGAGCCCAGTCGAAGGGCCTAACCAGAAATATTTGCAGGGCTACCTGGCGTGGCTGCGCAACGAGAAGCAATACTCCGCACTGACCGCCGAGAATTACGCGCGCGACCTAGGGCATCTGTTCGAGCTGGCCGCCGCGACGCCGCTGGCCCAGCTTAAGATCCACCATATCCGCCGTTTCATCGCGCAACTGCACAGCAAGGGCTTGGGCGGGCGTTCGCTGGCGCGCATGCTGTCGGCGTGGCGTGGCTTTTTCACTTATCTGATGCGCGATCACGGCCTGGCCGACAATCCCTGCATCGGCTTGCGCGCGCCCAAGTCGCCGAAGACTTTGCCGCAAGCCCTGTCGCCCGACGAGGCGGCGCGCATGGTCGACCTGCCGGCTGATACGCCGGAGGCGACCCGCGACAAGGCGATGTTCGAACTGTTCTATTCTTCCGGCCTGCGCCTGGCCGAACTGGTCAGTCTTGACCGTGAACCGATGCAGGCCGACATACAGGCAGGCGAAGTACGCGTCACCGGCAAGGGCAGCAAGACGCGCGTCGTGCCGCTCGGGACTTTCGCCGTCGCCGCGTTGCAGGCCTGGCTGGCGGTGCGCGATCGGCTCGCCAAAGCCGATGAACCCGCGCTGTTCGTCGGGCAGCGCGGCAGCCGCATCTCGCCGCGCGTGGTGCAGTTGCGCATGAAGCAATGGGGCATCAAACAGGGCATCACCAGCAACGTGCACCCGCACCTGCTGCGCCATTCGTTCGCCACGCATGTGCTGCAATCCAGCGGCGACCTGCGCGCGGTGCAGGAAATGCTCGGCCACGCCAGCATCTCCACCACGCAGGTCTACACGCACCTCGATTTCCAGTATCTCAGCAAGATTTACGACGCGGCGCACCCGCGTGCCAAGAAGAAGATTTAAGAAAAAAATACCAAAGAGAAAACATGACCAGCCAGAAACCCAAACAACCCTCCACACCACCCTCATCCCAACCTTCTCCCAAAGGGAGAAGAAGCGATCCCCTCTCCCCGCTGGGAGAGGGCTAGGGTGAGGGAACCCCTGCGTCTCATGGTTCTCAAGCGACAATCGAAAGGCCCTAGGAAACAGGGTGGTCTGCCTCTACGATGAAGAGGGCAAATGGCCCTGCCGCTTCGTTAGCCCAGGCCCACCAGGTCCTTGGCCTGCTTCAAGGTTGACTCGGCGATGGGGCGCACGCGCTCTGCCCCCCGGTGAAGAAGCTCCTCGAGATAGGCAGGCTCCGCCATAAGCTTCAAGTATCTGTTACGGACCGGTTCAAGGGTCGCTATCACCAGATCAGCCAGCTCGCGCTTGAGAAAGCCGTATCCCTTCCCTTCAAAATACGCTTCAATCGCTTCGCGGCTCTTTCCAGACAGGACTTCATATATAACTAAAAGGTTTTTGACGCCTGGCGAAGCACAGTCAAAGCGGGTCTCTTTTCCTGAGTCAGTAACAGCGCGCATCACCGCCTCACGAATTACTTCAGGAGGGTCCACGATCCCAATGGCGTGTCCCTTCCTTTTCTCGGCCAGGCTCTTGCTCATTTTTGCTGTGGGATCATCTAGTCCCATAATGCGGGCACCACTGGCCCGGATCATCGGCTGAGGAAGAATGAAAACCTCGCCGAACAGATGATTGAAGCGCTGGGCGATATCGTCCATGAGCTCGATGTGCTGTCTCTGGTCTTCGCCGACGGGCACGACGTTGGTCTTGTAGAGAAGGACATCGGCCGCCTGGAGGACAGGATAATCGAATAGACCTGTGCTAATGCTCTCCAACTGAGCCGACTTTACTTTGAACTGGGTCATGCGTTCCAGCCAGCCGATAGGCGTGATGCTGTTCAAGATCCACGTGAGCTCGGTGTGGGCGGGGATATGCGATTGAATGAAGATCACCGATCGCTCCGGGTCTATGCCAGAGGCGATAAGGATAGCCTCAGCTTCCCTGCTTTTCTTCCGCAGATATTCCGGTACGATGGTCTCGGGGATGGTGATGGCGTGCAGGTCAACGATGCAAAAAATGCTGTCGAATTGGTCCTGTTGCTCCACCCAGAGGCTCAAAGCGCCGATATAGTTCCCGATATGGAGTTCCCCGGTCGGTTGAATCCCAGAAAATAGCCTT
Organism: Gallionella sp.; assembly: GCA_030690245.1. Classification (GTDB taxonomy): domain Bacteria; phylum Pseudomonadota; class Gammaproteobacteria; order Burkholderiales; family Gallionellaceae; genus Gallionella. The sequence goes on from JAUYGW010000181.1 coordinate 24,020, forward strand.
TTTTTCTGCTGCTCTATCATCCGCAATGTCTCCTCGCATTGCATTTTAGCATTTTTTCATGGGGAGGGGTTGAAAGAGCCCAGGGGTTACCGCAATTCCTTCGATCAAGCCAGATGAGTAGCCCATGAACCATTCGGTTCGCCACAGCACCCGAAGATCGCGTTGGTGGAAACGGGAGCGGAGCCCGCCTCTGGCAGGCTCCGCTGCTGGCAAGGATTTCGCACGCGCCGATTGTGGCAATCGGCGCTACGGTTGATGCGGGGCCTATTTTTCACCGCAGGCTC
>JAUYGW010000193.1 GCA_030690245.1 Gallionella sp.
GGGATTCATCCCGACATGATGACCGTGTCGGGATGAATCCCGACCTACCAAAGAAGCAGGCGATTACGCAACGCTGCATCGAGCTACTCGATCAGGTCGGTATCCCCGATGCCGCGCGGCGTGTGAAGGAATATCCGTTCCAGTTTTCCGGCGGAATGAAACAGCGCGTGATGATCGCGATGGCGCTAGCCGGGCAACCCAAACTATTGATCGCCGACGAGCCGACCACCGCGCTGGACGTGACGATCCAGGCGCAGGTGCTGCAGCTGTTGCGCGACACGCAGGATGCCACCGGCATGGCGCTGCTGCTGATCACCCACGACCTCGGCGTGGTCGCGGAAATGGCGCACCGGGTCGGCGTGATGTATGCCGGACAGATCGTCGAGCAGGCCAGCCGCGAACAGTTGTTCGCCAAGCCGCTGCATCCCTACACGCAACAACTGTTCGCCGCCCTGCCCGATGCGGCGCGGCGCGGGGAGCCGCTGGCCGCCATTCCCGGCAGCGTACCGCCGCCGGGCAGCATCACACAGGGCTGCCGCTTTGCGCCGCGCTGCGACAAGGCATGGGCGCTGTGCGGCGAACAGACGCCGGAATGGACGGTGCTGGAGGATGGACGGGGGGTGCGGTGCCACCTTTATTCTGAGCTGGTAGCTGGTAGCTTGTTGCCTGTAGCTAAAGGCGAAAACCAAACAATCGAGAGCAAGCAGGCTGGGGTTGGCTACCCGCCACAAGCTACAGGCTACCCGCTCCTGCAAGTTGAAAACTTGCAAGTTTATTTCCCGATCCGCAAAGGCATCCTGCAGCGCGTAGTCGGGCAGGTGAAGGCGGTGGACGGGGTGTCGCTGGAGATTCCGCAGGGACGCACGCTGGCGTTGGTCGGCGAATCCGGTTGCGGCAAGACCACGCTAGGCAAGGCCTTGCTGCAATTGATTCCGCCCACGGCGGGCAGCGTGCGGCTGGGCGGACACGAGCTGACCGGGCTTGCGGCGCGCGAATTGCGCGCCCGGCGCGCGGCGATGCAGATGGTGTTCCAGGACCCCTACGCTTCGCTGAACCCGAAAATGCGTGTCGCGGAAATTCTCGAAGAGGGCATGGCCGCGCTGAATATCGGCAGCGGCAGTGCGGCGCGCCAAACGCTTATCGACACCCTGCTCGACCAGGTCGGCCTGGCGCGTGGCGCCAAATGGCGTTATCCGCATGAATTCTCCGGCGGGCAACGGCAGCGCATCGCGATCGCGCGCGCGCTCGCCGTGTCGCCGCAGCTGCTGATCTGCGACGAACCGACCAGCGCGCTGGATGTGTCGGTGCAGGCGCAGATTTTGAATCTGCTGAAGTCGCTGCAACAGGAATTGAACCTGAGCTATCTGTTCATCACCCACAACCTCGCGGTGGTGGAATACCTCGCTCACGAAGTATGCGTGATGTACCTCGGCCGCATCGTCGAACGCGGCAAGACGGAAGAAGTGCTGCGCGCGCCCAGGCATCCCTACACGCAAGCCCTGTTGTCAGCCGTGCCGCGCATCGATGGTAAAGGCCGGGAATATATCAACCTGGCAGGCGACCTGCCCTCACCCGCCAACCCGCCGCCTGGCTGCCATTTCGCACCGCGCTGTGCGCTTGCCAGCGCGCATTGCCGCGAGACTTCTCCTGAGGAACGCAACGTCGCGACAGCGCATAGCGTGCGCTGCCACCATGCATGAAATAAGTTTGTATTGACGTCCCGTTGTCTTTGGATTAAAAAGGCATCGAAGTATCCGGCAATTGCCGGACGGTTGCGCATCATCAAGTTGTGATATTTTTCATTGTTTTAAGGAGCGAATCATGAATGCCAAATTAGCAAACGTAGCAAACGAAATCAGCAAGGAAAAACTCATGCAGGATTTGCGTATCGTAGTGGCGGATGCCGAGGACTTGCTGCGCGCAACGGCCGGCCAGGCAGGTGAAAAAGTGTCGGCGGCTCGCGAGCGCATTCAGGAAAATCTGACAGCCGCCAAACAGCGCCTTGCCGCCGCGCAGGATGCCGTGGTCGCCAGCACCAGAGAGGCGGCAAAAGTGACCGACGAATACGTGCATGAAAATCCGTGGAAAGCCGTCGGCATCGCTGCCGGGGTGGGCTTGGTTATAGGCATGCTGATTTCGCGCGGACGTTAAGCAATGGCTGAAGCAGATGCGGGGCTGATGGGGTCGATCAGGCAGCTGCTGTCCACGGCAACCTCCATCGCTTCGACGCGGCTCGAACTGCTGGCAAATGAGTTGCAAGAGGAGCGTCTGCGTTTAACGCAGATGCTCCTCTTTGCTTTGTTCGCGCTATTCTGTTTCGGGGTCGGCATTCTGCTGCTTACGGCTTTTATCGTGGTACTGTTCTGGGACGATCATCGCCTCGCGGCGCTTGGTGCGCTGAGCGCCCTTTTCCTTGCATTGGGCGCGCTGATAACGATGCTGTTGCGCAGCAAGGCGCAGGCCAAACCCCGATTATTTTCCACCAGCCTGGCCGAATTGACCGAGGACAAGAAGCAACTGGGTACGGGCGATGAATAAGCAGATGCGCGAGGTGATGCGACGCCGGGGCGAACTGCTGGATAGCATCGCCGCGCAGCGCGAACAGGTCGCGCAGGTCGGCACACGCTGGCAAACCCCGCTGGCATTGGCCGACCAGGGATTAGCCGCCGTGCGTTTTCTGCGTTCCAGACCGGTGCTGTTCGCCGGCGTGGCGGCGCTGCTCATGATCCGCAAAAGGGGAGTGATGATGGGGCTGGCTAAATACGGGGCGCTGGCGTGGAAGGGATACCGCTATTTCGCCGCCTTTGCCGAAAAAGGATCGTCACGGCCTTAGCCTGCTGGCTACATGTTGCCGAAGCGGCAGCCGTTACATGCTTTGCCGAGCTGCTTTTGCTTGTACCATCTTGTGCGAACGGCTCTTGGACCCGGCCCTACGACCGGAAGCCTTGCGGGACGCAACCTGCGCGACGGCAATGACCTGTCCGACCCGAATAATTTTCAGCGGCCCATTCCACTGTTTCAGCTTGGCAATGCTGACACGGTAACGGCGCGCCAGGCCGCCGAGCGTGTCGCCCTTGCGCACGATATGTTTGGTGGCGCGACTCGCCCTCCCATTGAAGGGCGAGAGGTGCATGTTGAAGACTGAAAATTCATCCTCCGCTTCGCTTTCTTCACCATTGACCGGCACCAGCAGCGTTTGTCCGGTGCTGACCTTGGCGCGCCCCGGCAGGCCGTTCACCGATTTTAGTGTTGCCACGGAAAGCCCCAAGCGCGGTGCGAGCTTATCGAGACGTTCGCCCTTTTTGGGCTGATAAGCCTGCCAGCTGACCAGCGGCTTGTCATAACTCTCCAGATTGGCGCGAAAGGTCTCAACGGCGCCTACCGGCAGCAGGATCAGATCGCTGTTGTCTTGCAGGATGACCGGGCGGTTATGCGCGGGATTGAGCGCGGCGAATTCTTCCATCGAAATATCGGCCAGTTGTGCGGCCAGCTTCACGTCGATATGTTTGGCCGTTGAAACTGCCGCGAAATAAGGTTCATCGTGGATTTCTTCCAGCACCAGGCCGAAGCTGGCGGGGTTCGCGATGATATTCTTGACGGCCAGCAGCTTCGGCACATAGTTGCGTGTTTCATTCGGCATTTTCAGGCTGGTGTAATTTACCGGCAACCCCCGCTTGCGGTTGCGCGCCTGGGCGCGTTGCACCGCACCCTCGCCCCAGTTGTAGGCAGCCAGCGCCAGCTCCCAGTCGCCGAACATATCATGCAGTTTTTGCAGGTAATCGAGCGCGCCGTTGGTCGCGCTGACAATGTCGCGCCTGCCGTCATACCACCAGTTTTGCTGCATGCCGAAGCTCTTGCCGGTGGACGGGATGAACTGCCAGATGCCCGAGGCGCGCGCGGTGGAATACGCGCCGGGATTGAAGGCGCTTTCTATCATCGGCAGCAGCGCAATTTCGCTGGGCATGCCGCGCCGTTCCACTTCAACCGTGATGTGGTGAAGGTAGCGGCGCGCGCGGTCGGTCATGCGCGCCATGTAATCGGGACGGCTGGCATACCATTGCTCATGCTTTGCGACCAAAGGGCTGTCCAGGTCGCGCATCGCGAAACCGCTGCGGATGCGCACCCAAAGGTCGCCCGCAGCCAAGTCATCGTCCGGGATAAGTTCCAGTTTGATATTGCGCGCGTTTGAAAGTATCAGGGGAGCCGCATGGTCAGTAACAGAAGTGCTCAGCGCGAGCTGCTCATCCGCATGCGCGATTGGGAAGGCTAAAGTGCAAAGGGCAAGCAGTGCAGAAAAAATCGGTTGAATCAATGGCACTTGCGCCCTCCCGAAGGTAAAAACTGCCGAGATAGTAGTCGAAGTGTTGCGGCCGGGTCAATCGGAACGGTATGAACAAATGGCGTACCGCATGGGCGGCAATCAGTGCACGGCGTTCTTGAGTTGTTCCAGTATTGCGGGATTCTCGAGCGTCGAAACATCCTGGGTAATTTCTTCCCCTTTGGCAAGAGCACGCAGCAGGCGGCGCATGATTTTTCCGGAACGCGTCTTGGGCAGGTTGTCGCCGAAGCGGATCTCATCGGGCTTGGCGATCGGGCCGATTTCCTTGCTCACCCAGTTGCGCAGGATTTCGGCGATTTCCCTGGCCTTGGCCGGGTCGTCCGGGCGCGCGCCCTTCAGCACGACGAAGGCCGTTATCGCCTCGCCCTTGATCTCATGCGGCTTGCCGACCACGGCGGCTTCGGCGACCAGCGGGTTGGCAGCCAGCGCCGATTCGATTTCCATCGTCCCGAGGCGGTGTCCCGAGACATTCAGCACATCGTCGATGCGCCCCATGATCCAGAAATAGCCGTCTTCATCGCGGTGCGCGGAGTCGCCCGCCAGATAATAGCCGTGCATTTCCTCGGGAAAGTAGCTCTTGCGGTAGCGTTCCGGGTCGCCCCAGATGGCGCGGATCTGCGACGGGAAAGGGCGTTTGATGACGAGGAAGCCGCCGTGCTTGTCATGCACTTCGTCGCCGGCCTCGTTGACGATGGTTGCGATGATGCCGGGCAGCGGCAACGTGCAGGTGCCCGGTTTGATCGGCATCGCGCCGGGCAGCGGCGCGATCATGTGCGCGCCGGTTTCGGTCTGCCACCAGGTATCCACGATCGGGCAGCGCGAGCGGCCGACCTCGGTGTAGTACCACATCCACGCCTCGGGATTGATCGGTTCGCCGACCGAGCCGAGCAGGCGCAGGCTCGACAAATCATATTTTTTCGGCAGATCGCCGCCGAGCTTGATCAGCGAACGGATCGCGGTCGGCGCGGTGTAGAAGGTCGTCACCTTGTGATCCTGAATCATCTTCCAGAAGCGCCCGGCATCCGGGTACGTCGGCACGCCCTCGAAGATCACCTGCGTCGCGCCCACCGCCAGCGGCCCATAGGTGGTGTAGGTGTGTCCGGTGACCCAGCCCACGTCGGCGGTGCACCAGAAAATGTCGGCGGGCTTGTAGTCGAACACCCATTTCATCGTCAGCATCGCCACGAGCAGATAGCCGCCGCTGGAATGCTGCACGCCCTTGGGCTTGCCGGTGGAACCGGAGGTGTAGAGGATGAACAGCGGGTGCTCCGCGCCGACCCATTCCGGCTCGCAGCTCATGTCTTGCCCCGCCGCCAGCTCGTGCCACCAGACATCGTGCCCTGCATGCCATGCGATTTCGCAGGCGGCGCGCCGGTAGACGACGACGCTGTGCACCATCCCGCAACCGCCCATCGCCAGCGCTTCGTCCACCGCCGGCTTCAGCGGCATCACCCTGCCGCCGCGCATCTGCGCGTCGGCGGTGATCACCGCGCATGCCCCGGCATCGGTGATGCGCTCGTGCAGGCTCTTCGAGGAAAACCCGGCGAACACCACCGAATGGATCGCGCCGATGCGCGCGCAGGCCTGCATCGCGATCACGACCTCGATGCTCATCGGCATGTAAACGACGATACGGTCGCCTTTTTTGATGCCGCGCGATTTCAGGCCGTTGGCGAACTGGCAGACGCGCGCGTGCAGATCGCGGTAATTGATTTTCGTCACCGTACCGTCGTCGGCCTCGAAAATGATCGCGATCTTTTCCGGCTGGCTGGCGAGATGCTTGTCGAGGCAGTTGTAGGAAACATTCAGTACGCCATCTTCAAACCACTTGAAGAAGGGCGCATTGCTTTCGTCCAGCACCTTGGTGAAAGGCTGCTTCCACAGCAAGGTTTCGCGCGCCAGTTTGGCCCAGAAACCCGCATAATCCTGTTCCGCCGCCTTGCACAAGGCCAGATAATTTTCCATGCCGGAGACATTCGCCTGTTTGACAAACTCATCGGAAGGATTGAAAACACGGGTTTCGTGCAAGATGGACTGGATGTCGGACATGCGATCTCCTGAGTGGCGTTTGTGGTTGATTCCGGTTTGTTGATTATGGGTCGTTGATTCTGTGAGGACAAGCTTCGTAATGGGTAAATGTAGTTTTTTACTGCACTGCCTGTCAACCAAGGCACTCCCCCCAACCGGTTACGGTGAATATTCCCGTGCTTATGCCGCACCGAAAGGCGCTTGGAAAATACCAAACTGCGTTAAAATTGCCGCCATATAAAGCTATCTAGCCTCAGGAGAGTTTGTGTGACACACCGCAACAGCATCAAATCGCTGCTCATCGTAGATGACAGCCGCGTATCGCGCATGATGATCCGCACTTTCGTACTCGCCAAATACCCGCAATGGATCATCATCGAAGCCGCCAGTGGCAACGAGGCGCTGGAAATTGTGGATCGCGACACGCCGAATTGCTGCACCATGGACATCAACATGCCGGGAATCATCGGCACCGATGCGGCCGCGCAAATCCTTGCCAAATATCCGGGCATCCGCATCGCGATTTTTTCGTCCAATATCCAGCAAAGCCACCAGACCCGCGCTGCCGCGCTCGGTGCGAGATTCGTCGCCAAACCGGTCACGGAAAACAGCGTGGCGCAGGCGCTTGAGTTTTTCGAGAGCAACCCGTGAATTCGCTGTCCGATTTGCAGCTCGATGCGCTTACCGAAATTTTCAATATCGGCGCGGGTCGCGCCGCCTCCAGCCTGAGCGAGATCGTCAACGATGAAGTGAGGCTATCCGTGCCGCGCGTTCAGCTCTATCAGTCATCCGAAATCAACGCGGACGCCTTGTCGCTCGACAGCCCTCGCCTGGGCGCGGTGAAGCAAAGTTTCAGCGGCCCGTTCAATGCCGATGCCATGCTGCTGTTCACCGAAGAGCGCGCAATGAAAATTGTGCATGACATGATGGGTTCGCAGGTAGGCATCGAGGATATGGCCGAATACGAGCAGGAAGCCATGTGCGAATTGGGCAATATCATATTGAATGCCTGCCTTTCCTCAATGGCGGACATGCTCGACCTTACGCTCGACAGTTCTCTGCCGGTTTATTCCGTTGGCGCAACGGATGCTGTCTTGCGGCAAATCATTTTGGAAACAAACCAGCCTCTGATCCTGGTGCTGCATATTAATTTATCCATTGAAAAACGCCATTTGCAAGGCTATCTGGTGTTCCTGCTAAGCTCGTCATCTCTGCAGAAGCTTCTCTCGCACATCGACCGTTTCATCTCTGGCATCTGAAAACAGGGCAAACATGAACTCCATACCGGCAAAAAAAGAGATTGCCTTCTCCGGGGAAATTGGAGGGAAAATTGCGGAGAAAATCTGGGACAGCATCAAGTCCGGCCTGATTCTCGTCGACAGCGAAGGCAAGATTTTGCTGTGGAATAGCTGGATTGCCCAACATAGCGGCATTCCAGCCGAATCTGCGTTGAATCACTTTCTCGGCTCGCTATTCCCCGACGGACTGGCGGCCTCTTTCAAAACAGCCCTCAGGAACGTGCTGCAACACAAGCTGCCGATTATCCTTTCCAATGCGCTGCACCGCTCGCCATTGCCGCTTTACCCCTTGCCGGTCGCGCATCGCAAGCAGGATCGCATGCAGCAGTCCATCATCATTACGCCCATCGTCACCAGTGAGAAAAAGCGGCTTTGTCTAATTCAAGTTACCGATGCCACCTTATCCATCAAGCGCGAACGGGTTTTAAAATCGCACTCCGAGCGACTCAGCAAAGTAGCTATCACGGACGCTTTAACCGGCGCATACAACCGGCGTTTTTTTGATGAGCGCTTCACGGCCGAATTTGGCCGCGCGCAACGGCAGAACATTCCGCTCTCCCTGATCATGCTGGACGTGGATTTCTTCAAGGACTACAACGACCGCTATGGGCACCCTGCCGGTGACAAGGCACTGATTTCAGTCGTAACAGCGCTCAAGTCGCAGCTGCACCGCCCAACTGACGTGGTGACGCGCTACGGAGGCGAAGAATTCGCCATCATTTTGCCCGATTCCGGGTCAGAGGGAGGCCAGATAGTTGCGGAAAAGCTGCGCGCTGCCGTTTCCGGCTTGAACATCCCGCATGGCACATCATCGGTCACCGATCACCTTACCATCAGCATCGGCATCGTCTCCTACCAACCGGACACCAGCTGCAATGCAACCTGTTTTCTGGAAGCGGCGGATGCCGCTCTTTACAGGGCCAAACATGATGGGCGGAATTGCGCGCGGCACCTTGTCACCCCCGAGTGCGGCAAACCTTGCCCGGCCGACACGCCGCAAGTGGATTCCCCGGATTGACGGCTTGATCCAATGCTTGCCTTTACCGCATTTTTTGACAAGAATGGCGGCACGTTAAATAAATGCTTTTACCCTGACAATGCGCCGGGGATGGCGTAACCCCAAGGCGGATGGGCACGCGCAGGAAGTGCCGGGTTTCACAAAACATTAAATTAAAGGAACGTCATGCCTCCATCACCAAGCAAAAAGCCGGTCAAAGCGGCAAAAAACGCCGACATCAAGTTGTTCGTGCTGGACACCAATGTATTGCTGCATGACCCGACCAGCCTGTTCCGCTTCGAGGAGCACGACATCTGCCTGCCGATGTTCGTGCTGGAGGAGCTGGACAACAAGAAAAAAGGCATGACCGAAGTCGCGCGCAACGCGCGCCAGGCCAGCCGCTTCCTCGACGAGATCGTCAGCGATGCGCCGCACAAGATTGAGGAAGGCATCGCGCTGGAATCCGCCGCGCACAAGAACTGCACCGGCCGCCTGTACCTGCAAACCAGTTTCATCAAGCACGAACTGCCGCAGCATCTGGAACTGGGCAAGGCGGACAACGCGATCCTCGGCGTCGTCATCGGCCTGCAAGAACAGCAGCCGCAACGCGCGGTGATCCTGGTCAGCAAAGACATCAACATGCGCATCAAGGCGCGCGCGCTGGGGCTGGAAGCGCAGGACTATTTCAACGACAAGGTGCTGGAAGACACCGACCTGCTCTACACCGGCGTGCTGCCGTTGCCGGACGATTTCTGGGACAGGCACGGCAAGGACATGAAGTCGTGGCAGAAGGAAAGCCACACTTATTACCAGATACGCGGCCCGCTATGCGCGGCATTTTTCGTCAACCAGTTCGTCTACCAGGAGAACGGCACGCCGTTTTATGCCGTGGTGCTGGAACAGGATGACAAGACCGCCTTGCTGCGCACGCTGACCGATTACACGCACAGCAAGAACAACGTGTGGGGCATCACCGCGCGCAACCGCGAGCAGAACTTCGTGCTCAACCTGCTGCTGGATCCGGAGATCGATTTTGTCACCCTGCTGGGGCAGGCGGGCACCGGCAAGACCCTGCTGACGCTGGCGGCCGGATTGCTGCAAACGCTGGAAACCAAACTGTATACGGAAATCATCATCACCCGCGTGACGGTTCCGGTGGGCGAAGACATCGGCTTCCTGCCCGGCACCGAAGAAGAGAAGATGACGCCGTGGATGGGCGCGCTGGAAGACAACCTCGATGTGCTGAACAAATCCGACGAGGAAGGCGGCGACTGGGGGCGCGCCGCTACGCGCGACCTGATCCGCTCGCGCATCAAGGTCAAATCGCTCAACTTCATGCGCGGGCGCACTTTCCTCAACAAGTATCTGATCATCGACGAGGCGCAGAACCTCACGCCCAAGCAGATGAAGACGCTGGTGACGCGCGCCGGTCCCGGCACCAAGGTGGTGTGCATGGGCAACATCGCGCAGATCGATACGCCCTACCTCACCGAGGGCAGCTCCGGCCTGACTTACGTGGTGGATCGCTTCAAGGGCTGGGAGCACGGCGGCCATGTCACGCTGATGCGCGGCGAACGGTCAAGGCTGGCAGATTATGCTGGCGAGGTATTGTAGGGGCGCGATTCATCGCGCCCCTACATGAATATTTCTGCGACATGGACAAACCAGAGAAATCCGATGCCGAATGGCGCGAAGAGCTTACGCCGGAGCAATATCAGGTGTGCCGCCAGTGCGGCACCGAACCGGCATTCAGCGGCGCATACTGGGATTGCCATGACGCGGGCATTTACCGTTGCGCGTGTTGCGGCAATGCGCTGTTCGACTCCGAGGCCAAATTTGACTCCGGTTCCGGCTGGCCGAGTTTTTGGCAGCCCTATCGCCCCGAAAGCATCACCACACGCACCGATACCAGCCACGGCATGGAACGTGTGGAAGTGTGCTGCAAACAATGCGGCGCGCATCTCGGGCATATCTTCCCGGACGGCCCGCAACCTACCGGATTGCGCTTTTGCATCAACTCCGCCGCACTTAAGCTGGATAAAAAATAATTCATGAAACTACTCTTCGACCTGTTCCCCGTCATCCTGTTTTTCGTCGCTTTCAAGTTCCAGGGCATTTATGTCGCCACGGCAATAGCCATTGCAGCAACCATCGTGCAGATCATCTGGACGAAATTCCGGCACGGCAAGGTGGACACCATGCTGTGGGTGAGCTTCGCCATCATCGGCGTGTTCGGCGGCGCCACGCTGCTGCTGCATGACGAAACCTTCATCAAGTGGAAACCCACCGTGCTGTACTGGCTGTTCTCGGTCATTTTGCTGTTCTCGAATTTACTGTTCAACAAGAACCTGATGCGCGCCCTGCTGCATGAAAAAATCGCCCTGCCGCTGCATATCTGGAACCGCCTGAACCTGAGCTGGAGCCTGTTCTTTGCGGTACTCGGCTTTATCAATTTATATGTGGCGTTCAACTATTCGACAGACAGCTGGGTGAATTTCAAACTGTTCGGCTTCACCGGCTTGATGGCGGTATTCATCCTGGCGCAAAGCGCATGGCTGGCGAAGTATGTGGACGAAAAAAAGGAAAACAACTGATGCTTACCCTCTCCTCAATCCTCTGGATGAAACAACTAGCCATTCGACTAGGCTGCAAACAACCGCAGCCAAGTCGCTGGTTATCCCGCAGATGCCCCCTCTCTCTAACTCTCTCCCGCAAGCGGGAGAAAGGACAAACGAGAAAGGCAATTTGAATGTTGTATGCAATCATCGGCCAGGACACCCCGGACAGCCTGGATAAACGCATGGCGGCACGCCCCGCGCATCTGACGCGCTTGCAGACACTGCAGGATGAAGGCCGGCTGCTGCTGGCAGGCCCCTTTCCTGCGGTGGATGCGGTTGATCCGGGTGTGGCGGGCTACACCGGCAGTTTGATCGTTGCCGAATTCGCATCGTTGCAGGCAGCGCAGAAATGGGCGGAAACTGACCCTTATGCCGCCGGCGTGTTCGGGAAAATTACCGTGCAGCCGTTCAAGAAGGTGTTGCCCGCATGAGCGCGCGCGTAGCTGTGATGCGTGAACACCTCGCCGTGCTTGCCCCCATCTCGCTCGACATCATCGACGAAAGCCACCAACACGCCGGACATGCCGGCGCGCGCGATGGCGGCGGGCACTATGCGCTGCGCATCGTCTCGGCGCAGTTTGGCGGCAACAATATGATGGCGCGCCACCGTATGATATATTCCGCGCTGGGAGAAATGATGAAGCGCGAAATACACGCGCTCAACATTCAGGCGTATACGCCGAATGAAATGTGATTATCAATTTTTATTTATTTTTAAGGAGAACTCGTAATGTTGAAAACTGGCAAATTTGCGGTGCTGGCAATTCTGGGCGCACTGGCGATTAACCCCGCCTTCGCCGAAGACAAATCCGCCGCTCTGGTAAACGGCGTTTCCATCCCGCAGGCGCGCATCGACCTGCGCGTCAAGGCCGCCGCCGCACAAGGCCAGGCAGACAGTCCTGAATTGCGCAAGGCGATCCGCGAGGACATGATCAACATCGAAGTCATGGCGCAGGAAGCGGTAAAAACCGGACTGGACAAGAATGCCGACGTGGTACAGCAAGTCGAACTGGCCAAGCAATCCGTGCTGGTCGGCGCATTCGTGCAGGACTACGTCAAGAATCACCCGGTCAGCGAAGACCAGCTCAAACAGGAATACGACAAGCTGAAAGCCAAGCTGGGCAACAAGGAATACAACACCCGTCACATCCTGGTGGAAACCGAAGCCGAGGCCAAGGGCATCATCGCGCAGCTTGGCAAGAAAGCCAAATTCGAGAAACTCGCGGCAAAATCCAAGGATTCCGGCTCCGCAGCGAAAGGCGGCTCATTGGGCTGGGCGATACCAAGCAATTTCGTTCCGGAGTTTGCCAATGCGCTGCTCAACCTGAAAAAGGGCGAATACACCAAAGAACCGGTGCAATCTCAATTCGGCTGGCATGTCATCAAACTGGACGACACGCGCGAACTGAAAGTTCCGTCGTTTGAAGAGGTCAAGCCGCAGTTGCAACAGCGCCTGCAACAGCAATCGATCAAGAAAGCGATTGATGAATTGCGCGCCAAGGCCAAGATCGAGTAATCGCTAACAAGCCAAAAAAGGGGATGCTTCGGCATCCCCTTTTTTATTGACGGCAAGGTTTTCCAGCCGTGTACCGGCCATTGCAGAAACGCTTAATATCGCGGAGCTTCTGGCCTTTCTCCATAGAGAGAGCCCGGATGCAATGCAATGGAATCCGGGAAAACCGGTAACACTCACGCATCTACCCGGCTGAAACGCCCAGCTCCGCGCACAGCTTGCCCATCATCACCCGCAGTTCGCTTACCTCCGCTTCGAGCCTGGCGACGTTGGCCTTGAGCGCGGCGATTTCGCCCACCGTCACATCGCCCGAGGGTGCGGCCGCTCTGGCGGGCACACGCTCCTCGATGACCGGTACGCCAGAGAGCAGATGCATCCAGCGGTTCTCGCGCGAACCGGGCTGGCGCGGCAGCTCCACCACCAGTCCGCCCGCCGCGCGCTCGGCCAGCTCGACCAGAAAACTCTCGACCGAAGAAATATCCGCGAACTTGTGCAGCCTCTCGCAATTGAGGCGCAACTCCCCTGCCGTCTGCGGGCCACGCAGCATCAGCAGGGCCAGCAATGCGGTGGACTGCGTGGGGATATGCAGCACCCGTTCGATGTTGTGCGCATAACGCGACGCCCTTCCGCCGCTGGTTTCCACGATCAGCGACATCCCGCGCAGGCTATCCAGCGCCACCAGCACTTCCGCTTCGGCAGCCTCGATCACCGGATCGCGGCTGCTCTTCTGGTTGCAGCCGGAGACCAGCGAATTCAGCGTCA
>JAUYGW010000195.1 GCA_030690245.1 Gallionella sp.
GAACCAGGCCGAGTCCGTCAAGCGGATGAAGGGCGAAATCGTGGCTTCACAGGGTCTGCTGTTCGTCACCCCCGAATACAACCGTTCAATCCCCGGCGTGCTCAAAAACGCGATCGATCACGCCTCGCGTCCTTATAGCCAGAGCGCCTGGGCGGGCAAACCCGCCGGTGTGTTGGGCGCTTCGCCCGGAGCGACCGGCACGGCCATGGCGCAACAGCATTTGCGCAACATTCTCGCGACTCTTGATATCCCGACGCTTGGACAACCCGAAGCGTTCATCCAGGTAAAGGATGGGTTGTTTGACGAGGCCGGCAACATCGGTGCAGGCAGCAAGAAATTTCTGCAAAACTGGATGGACCAGTATGTCGCATGGGTGAAAAAGCACACTGCCTGAGGCAGTAAAAAACAAAGAAAGTAGCTAATTATGAAGAAGAGGCTTCATCTCATCGCAATGTTTAGTGCAACTCTCGTTGCAACAAGCCCTTTACTCGTATTCGCTGAGGAGAAGGCAAAAAGCCCGGCGGATGGCTACAACATCCATATCATCGCACCCCATCGTCACGAAGACGGCACGGTGCACGGTCCGCATCACCATTATTGCAAGCAGATCAAGCCGGAGATATTGCAGTGCATGATTTTTTTGTCCGCTGATCCGAATGCCGAGCTTGTTGAGATCGAATACTTCATTGACAAGAAGCTCGCGCGCACGAACGTGACGCTGAAGCAATGGAATAAGCATTTCCACGACCATAGAGAAGAGGTTGCAACAGGGCGTGTGCAAGTTCTTGATGTTCCTCCCGAGAAAGCGAAGGAGATTGCTGAGGCCGCGTCCAAAACAGACGGGATCATTTTTCACCTGTGGCCGATGGGAGCTAAAGTGCCGAACGGCGATGTTACGTTCCCGACGGCCATCAGCCACAAGCGCGTAGAGAAGCTTGAAATTCCGAAGTAAGGATTGCGTATGAGCGGCACCAATCTTGATTAAACAGCGCCATGCCTAACACTGCACTGGAGGGTGCGACGTCCACCGCCAATAAAAATGGAGAAAAACAATGAGCACGATCACGATGAAAGACGGTACACATATCTATTACAAGGACTGGGGCACAGGACAGCCTGTGGTATTCAGCCACGGCTGGCCCCTCAGTGCGGATAGCTGGGAGGCCCAGATGCTATTTCTGGCCTCCACCGGCTATCGCTGCATCGCCCATGACCGTCGCGGTCACGGACGGTCGAGCCAGCC
>JAUYGW010000214.1 GCA_030690245.1 Gallionella sp.
AAGATCTTTTCCGCCGCACCGTCGATACCTGTCCTGAGCCCGGTCGAAGGGCCATCCAACACGGTCTCAGTCATGCGGTCGTGCAGCAGCGGCAGCACCGCGGCCCGTTCGGCCTTGCTCAGCGGCTTGCCGCCCCCGGTCGAAAGGTAATACACCACGCCGCGCTCGATGCGCGTCACTTCGGACAGCCCGCAATGCTGCGCGATGTCGGTGGCCTTGGTGGACCACGGCGAAATGGTGCCGAGACGCGGCACCACCAATATCCGCAAAAACGCATTCGCGGGCTCGCCGGCAGCCTTGCCCAGCACCTTATCCAGCAACTTCTCTTGCGACTTACTCAGCGTCTTGCCCTTGAGTGCGCTGAAATACCAGTGGCGCGTATCCGCGAGGGTGACGCCGGGCGCGGCATCGTTCAGCGCGGCGCGCAGTTTTTCCAGGCGGAAGGTGGATAAGGCAGGGGTGCCGACGGAGACTCGAAACATGGTGATGACCGTAGGATGAAATCGGGGGCGCGATTATACTATGACCCCTAATCAAGCACGTCTAGCCTCGGGAAATAACGTAGAATTTCCGCCGAAAATCAGGAGATGCGCAATGAATACTCAAATCGAATCGCTGGTAGAACAAGCCAAAGGACTTTCGCCAGAGGAACAAGCCATATTAGCCGAGGCCCTGTACGAGATGGTTAATCCGCCCGATCCGGAATGGGAGGCTGCCTGGGCCAAAGAATGCGAGGATCGTTTGGCTGCTTACCAGAGAGGGGAAATCGAGGCCGTGGACTCCGATGAAGCAATGGCCTTTCTGCGCAAAAAGCATGGCCTGAAATGAGAACCAGCGCACAATGAAAACCCGCGAGCTGGCCTCGGCGCTATCCGATTTGGACGAAGCGCTCGGCTATTACGGAAACATCAGCCCGTTCTTTGCACAGGCACTGATGGATGAAATAAAAGTTGCAAAGCGGCTCATTGCCGAACACCCGCGCGCATGGAAGCCGCTGCATGGCGGAATGCGCGGCTTTCCTTTGCATCGCTATCCATACACCATCGTTTACCGGGCTGCCGGTAGCGAAATCCTGATTGTGGCCTACGCGCATTTCAAACGCCGCCCGAATTACTGGCATAACCGCCAGACGGCCGCATAAACATCTTGCCGCATTGACCGACATGAAAACACAAAGCATCCCCTCCCTCACGCCCGAACCCATTGTTCAAGACCGGGTCATCGCGAATTTCCCGAAACGCCCGCGCGATAGCCACAAGGGCATGTTCGGCAGCGTCGCAGTGATCGGCGGCGCATCCGGCATGATCGGCGCGCCGCTGCTGGCGGCGCGCGCCGCGCTCAAGCTGGGCGCGGGCTGCGTGCATGTCGGCCTGCTGGCGGGCAACGCGCCGGGCGTCGACCCGCTGCAGCCGGAACTGATGCTGCATCGCGCACACGACATCCTGTCCTCCACACCGTTCGCCCTGAGCCTGTCAAAGGGCAATTCCGTTATCGCCATCGGCTGCGGCCTAGAGCGCGACATGGCCGCGCAGAAACTGCTGCATGACGCGTTGAACTGCGACGCCGCGCTGGTGCTAGATGCCGATGCGCTGAACATCCTCGCGCAGCGCCCCGACCTGTGCGCCCTGTTGCTGGCACGCAAGGCCGCGACCGTGCTCACGCCGCATCCCGGCGAAGCGGCGCGCCTGCTGGCCTGTGAGATCGGCGAGGTGCAGGCGGACCGCGTCGCAGCGGTGCATCAACTGGCGCAGAAGTTCGCTTGCAGCGTGGTGCTGAAAGGCGCTTCCAGCCTGTGCGCCACGCGTAACGGCAAGCTGTTCGTCAACCAGACCGGCAACCCCGGCATGAGCAGCGCGGGTATGGGCGATGTGCTGGCCGGCATGATCGCCGCCTTCATCGCGCAGGGAATGACGGCGGACGACGCACTGCTGCTGGCGGTGCACCTGCACGGCGCGGCGGGCGACGCGCTGGCTGAACAGCAAGCCACCATCGGCATGACCGCGACGGAAGTAACCGAATGGGCGAGATGGCTGTTAAATCGCCACGTTATATTAAGGGCATCATGAGCATCCTTTACCGTTATCTGATGGTTATCGTGGCATGCATCTCGCTGCTGATCGGGGTGCAGATACCCAGCTTCGTCGATCAGTACCAGAAACGGGTGGATGCGCATCTGCACGAAGTGACTGTCAATCTCCAGCCCTTTCAGGAGATCGCCAACAAGTATTTCGGCGGCGACCTCGGTAAACTGATCGAGTTGAACCTCAACAGCAACGCCAAACCCCTTCAGGAAGAAGGCATGGCGATAGAGAAGATGTCCAAGCGCAAGCTGCGTTTCGAGGCCGACATGGCCGCGTTGCAGACCAGCCTGCCGATGAAGGCGCTGCACATCCTGCTCAACGGCGACCGCGAGATGATCGATGAAACACGGGGGCAATACAGCTATTCCGTTCCGTTCAATCAGGATGCGCTGCTGTTCGGGGCCGGGATCGCCATCGCGATCCTGATAATCATGGAGCTGTTATTCGCGCTGGCCCGTTTCGCCGGCACAAAGGCATGGCGTCGGCTGCACCGCCCGCCCCCGTTCTCATCCACGTCAAAAATACAATGAGTTTTTCCATCGACATCAGCGAAGAAGCCGGCGTGCGCACCCTGCACTTCAGTTCCGAATGGGTACAGGGCGCGATGCGCATCGCGCGGCCGTGGAACCTGGAGCTGGAATACACGCGCGAAATGATGACGAGCCTGCTGCTGCGCGATGCGCCCCGCAAGGTGCTGCTGATCGGCCTCGGCGCGGCTTCGCTGACCAAGTTCCTGTATCGCCACTATCCGCTTGCGCATCTCACCGTGGTGGAGATCGAGCCCGACGTGGTCGCAGCGGCGCGGCAGTTTTTCAAGCTGCCGGAAGACCCGAAGCGCCTCAACATCGTAATCGGCGACGGCGCGGAATATATGTTCAACAGCAACAAGAAATTCGACCTGATCCTGGTGGACGGCTTCGACGAAAAAGCGCGTGCGGGAGCACTGGAGACGTTGCCCTTCTATCAGGCTTGCCGGTCCCGCTTGAGCGATAACGGGATCATGGCGGTGAACCTGCTGACACGCAGCCGCAGCTTCAAGAGGACCTCCGCCCACATCACGGAGGCATTCGAGGATCGCGTGCTGCTGTTCCCTTCATGCGAGAGCGGCAACGCGGTGGCGCTGGCCGCAGCAGGCCATCCCATCGAAATTCCATTCGACGAATTGAAAGAAAGCGCGCTGGCATTGAAGGAGCAAACCGTGCTGAACCTGCTGCCGACGCTGGCCCGGCTCGCACAGGCCAAGACCTGTTTGAACAACCAATTGGTTTTATAGGCAGCGTAACGTGTCGTTGCAGCTGTGCTGTTTCGCACGCTACTATTCAAAATGCAATAATTCCGTAGGGTGCGTTTCACGCATCCTGCGATAACTTACAACCTTACTAAGGGAGCAAATATGGCTCTATTGATTTTTCTCGGGATCGTCGCGGTCCTGCTGTTCTACGGCATCGGCCTGTACAACCATCTGGTGAACGTCAAGCATGCCGTCGCCAAGGCATGGGCGAACATCGACGTGCTGCTCAAGCAGCGCCACGACGAGCTGCCCAAGCTGGTCGAGGTGTGCAAGCAATACAAGCAGTTCGAGCAGTCCACGCTGCAAAAAGTCATCGAGGCGCGCTCGCAGGTGCAGATCGCGCGCGAACGCCAGGACATCCCGGCGCTCGGACAGGCGGAAGGCATGCTGCGCATGGGGCTGGGCAATATTTTCGCGGTGGCGGAAGCCTATCCAGAACTGAAGGCCAACGAGCATTTCATGCAGTTGCAGACCCGCATCACCTCGCTGGAGAACGGTATCGCCGACCGCCGCGAGTTGTATAACGAGTCGGTGAACATCAACAACGTGCAGATCGAAGTGTTCCCCGCCAGCATCGTCGCGAAGCTGTTCAACTTCGGCGAAAAGCCGCTGCTGGAGTTCTCCGCCAGCGAGAAGGCGGATGTGGATATGAAGCAATTATTTAGTTAGGCCGTCATGCTGGTTTCGCTGCGCCGCAGCTACGCCGAGCTCATCACCTCCGGCGCGCAGTTACTGCTGCTGTTCATCGGCATTCATCTGGAATCGCGCGAGGCTTGGCTGGGCTGTCTGTCCGCAATGGCGCTCATCAGCTTCTTCGCCTGGCTCTCGGCATTGCACCGGCTGCGCACGATACGCGGCACGCCGACTTCCAGGATCGCTTCCGCCGCGCAGGGTTATGTCGAACTGATCGGACGCGGCAAGCCGTTCGGTGAAATGCCGCTGATCAGCAAATGCCGCCAACTGCCCTGCCTGTGGTATCGCTACAAAATCGAACAGCGCGGCTCGAAAGACGAGTGGAAAACGGTGGACAGCGGCGAGAGCCTCGATTCGTTCCTGTTGCGCGACGACACGGGTGATTGCGTGGTCGATCCGGAATACGCCGAGATCGTCACCAAACACCGAGACCAATGGCAGGAAGGCGATTACCGCTACACCGAGTGGAAGCTTATCAACAGCGACAAGCTGTATGTCATCGGCGAGTTTCGCACGCGGAGCGGCGCGGTGGAATTCGACAGCCGCGCAGAACTCAATGCGCTGCTTGCCGAATGGAAGCAGGACAAGCCCGCGCTGCACGCGCGCTTCGACCTGAACAACGACGGCGAACTGGACATGAACGAATGGCTGCTGGCGCGCCAGGCCGCCAAGCGCGAAGTGGCGAAGAAAAAGCGCGCAGCGCACGCGCAGCCGGATATCCACCTCATCGACCAACCGCGCGACGGCAAATTATTCCTGATCAGCAACCTCACGCCGGAGAAATTATCGCGCCGCTACCTGTTCTGGAGTTGGGCGCATGTGGTGATTTTCTTTGGCGCGCTAAGCGGGATAGGCTGGCTGCTGCAATCCGCCGATTTTTAAAATCCCAAAAACGAAAAGGGCGGGCATGATGTCCGCCCCCTGTGTTTGAATCAGCCCAAATTGCACACAACCCGCGCGTCCTTTGTAGGAGCACGCCCTGCGTACGAATCGCGGCTAGGAGCCGCTCCTACAACAGCGTTTTGACTCAAATGAATTTCTCGGGTCTATGCAATCAGTCTTTCCGGGCAATCAGTCTTTCCGGCGCAGCGACATCCGCTCCATCAGGCCGTCCTTCATGATGAACTGGTGCTTGATCGCCCCCAGCACATGCACCACCCCCAGCACGATCAGCGCCGTCACCAATATCTCATGCACGCCGTGGGCGGGCACACCTTCAAATTTCGCGGGGAGCAAGGTCGCATCCCATGCCCGCAGCGCGTCGCACACCTTGCTGGTCGCAACCTGCATGATGCCGCTCACCGGCAACAATATCAGCAAGGCATAAAGCGCATGGTGAATCCCCTTGGCCACCTTATCCATCAGCGACTGGCCCACTGGCGGCGGCACACCGTCCTTGCTGCGGAAATACAAACGCAATATCGTCAACAGCAAAATTGTGCCGCCCACCACGGCATGCACCGCATAACCCATCAGCGTTGCGTTCCCCTCATGCCGCGCTTCGTTTACAGCATCCCCCAAAAACCAGGCGGCAATTAACAATGCCAAGGTCAGCCAATGAACGATCACCATGCGTTTGCTGTATTGCGTCATAACTTTCTCCTGTAGTTTCTGAACCAGTGGAATAACGCTATTCCGGAGAGGTTCCGTTGCCAAATAATGAGCGCGCAATTTACCCGAAACGCATTTGCCGTGCAGCCTTTTTTTGTTCCCGACAATCATCTAATCACTGTTTTAGGGATTACCGACTTGAATCGCGGGGAGGATAAAACAGCGCTGCCTCTACTTTGGATTTCACCGCTAAACCATTCTTCCTGCCCGGCAGAAAATCGGCCTGCATAAAAGCGCGGGCAGCAACTTCGGCAAAAACGGCAGGTAGATCGGAGCTCGCCATTTCAACCTTTGCGACATGCCCGGCCTCATCAATCCATAGCCTTAGAATGACTTTTCCGCCGCTATGCTTAGAGTTATGCAGCTCCGATGGATACAGGTCAATGTCACGCCGGATTTTGGGGATAACATCAAGCTCGGAAGTCGAAAAATAAAGACCGGGAAGCCCTATGTGTTGAGAAGAATCCATGTCACCTTGAGCAGAATTTCGTGCTGCAAAATGAGCATTCAAATTATGGAAAGCTTGCACGGGAGCAAGGTGTTTGGATTGGGAAACGGCAGGCTGACTCTGTTTTTCTGGTTTCGCGATACTCACAATCAACGGCGCATCGGATAAACCTGCCAATCGCCCGGAAGAAATTCCATTTGAATGGAAGAAAGCCGCCAAGAGCGCGGCGGCGGCAAGATGCAGAGACAATGACACCGCAAAAGCGATCGACAAGCGAACATGGCCGTTACAGCATCGCAAAGGCTCTTCCGCTCGCCCTGATGATTCTATGTCAGTCTCAACTGAGAACGGGCCGCAGGTTTTCAGCGTTGTGCAAAATGAATCAGCTAAAATCATGCTCCAATTCCATGGGCTCTGCCAACTGCGCCGCTGAGCCCGTCGATCTATCCTCAATCATTCTGTATATACCAAAACACCCGGTATCTCGCACTGGTTGGGTTAATCTCAATTTTCGCACCGCCCAGCGCAGAGCAACCCTCGCCGACGCAACTGCCGTCTGCCGTAGGTTTGCTGCCCCCCAACAGGAACGGCACCTTGATACCGTCGATCTCGACAACGCCGGCAACCGGCGACGGCGGCAAGCCGCCCCCAACATAGGTAACCGAACGCAGGCAGCCTGGACAAACCGAGGAAGCATTCTCGATGTTCACCGCATAGCCGCGTGCCGTACCGAGATTGGTGCTGCATGCGGTAGCCGCGGTATTGGACGGCTGATGGGTACCAAAATAAACCACCCCGGCAATTGATAGCGCCTTGTTGACGACCTGTTCGCATTGGCCGAGCTCGAAGCGCCAGCCGCTGGCGCCGATGGCGGTTCCGCCCGCAGTGTCGCTGGTCACGTCCGTCAAGTCGCTCGGCGTAATCAGGGTTGCGGGATAGGACGTTCCCACCGAGTCCTTGATCATGAAAAACTGGTTGGTGACAAAAGCGCCGGCAGTTTCCGAATAATCCCCGCACGCATAATCGTTATACAGCGGATGTTCGCGGTCACCGGTGCCGACCAGCACGGCGTTGTGGGTCGGATAGCGCACCACGTCCGGCCCGAAAACGAATTTGCGCGCATGGTTGGCCTCGCTCAGGTGGGCAATATCGATATCGGTCGCCGCACCGTTGCTGCTCCATGAGGTAAAAACCGAGGCGTCGGTATTCGTGCTGCCCACGTTGATGCGGTACAGATAGCCCCCGGTATCCACGGCATGGATGGCGGTTACATTGCTGCCGCTGTCTCTGGTCAGGAAAACATCTCCGGCCACGCTGTAATTGGTCGGATAGGTGCGCAGAATGGCGCCGGTATCGGCGTCGACAAACCAGATATTGGCGCCCTTGCGCGGTGTGGCCGCACAGCGCGTCTGACTGTCGGTATCCTCGCAGGTATCGTAACCGCCGCCGAAGATCAGCACCGGTTTCGGGTTGCTGCTGCCGTCGACGTAGCCGGACAGGTAACCGATCAGTGGTTTCGACCAGGTCTGTCCGATACCGGTCCATCCGGCCGAACAGTTCGAATCGTCCGCCGTATTATTGGTGAAACACCCTTTGCGCCACTTGAGCGTCGGGCTGGCTGGCGTGCTGACGTCGAAGGCATAAACGGCGCGACCGCCACGGCGCATCGTCGGATAAATCCAGACCGTACCGCTACCCTGATAAGTGCCGATCGAGCCGTCGAAAAAGTAAGATTTCGGCTGGGGCGTCGGCGTAATCGCCATATCCACCCCGGGGAAATCGACCAGCGGCTCGTTGTCCCTGAAGCGTCTCAGGCGACCGTAGGTTTCCGGCGCAATAAACCCCCAAGCCTCGACGCCGTCAGTATCGCTCTTATTTCCGTTGATCGCATGAAACACGCCGTCGTCCGCCCCATAGAAGGCGTAGACGCCGGTCGCGCCGCCGTAATCGATCACCGCCGGTTGCGAATGTACCACCGCGCCGTGCACCGACGGGCGCACCTCGCTGGTGACGGTATTGGCATTTTCATCGTCAATATCCTGGCCGCGCACCCAGTTGATCAACAGGTCGCGTTCCGTATCGTCAACTGCGGCCAGGCTGGCCGCAGTCAGGCTCGGGTTGCTCGATGCCGCACCGGCATTGGCCGTGCTGAATTCGAGCAACGAGGAACAACCGAGATGGTTGCAAGTAAGGAGTTTACGGCAACTGTGGGTGGCCGGGGTTTCCCCGGCTGCGCACACCGCATAGCGCGTCGAACTGGCAGTCAGCACACCGCCCGAGGAAGTCACACCGCGCAGCTTCTGTGCGGCCCCGCCTTTCTCGACCACATCGCCGTCCGGCGCGTCCGAATATGCCGACGACGATCCCGCCGCAGGGAAGGCGGAGGTCTGCGCGCCGCATGAACCCTGTACATCCGAGTTAAAGCTCCAATAGTTGCCGGTGTCGGTAGTCCAGATACTATCGGCGCAGGGGGTGATGAAGCCGGTCGTCGCGCTGATCGCCGAATCGCCGTTCTTGTCGGCGAGGAACAGCGAACTGGTCGAAGCATCGATGTCGAATTGATATTGCTTCAGATTGCCCGCCCAGCGCGGTTGTGATGCACCGTCCGGACGAAACATGCCGATGAACACCTGATTCAGGTAGGTGCCCTGGGTGTTGACGCTGACCGGCAGGCTGGACGAGGCGAACACACTGTTGACCGACTGGATTTCGGAAAATATCTTGAGCAGTGCATTCTTGATCGAGTTTTCGTCGGTCGCGGTGAAATACTTGCCGCCGCCCTGCGCCGCCATGCTCATCAAGAGCGCGGTCTCGTTTTCATCCTGCTGATCCTTGAAAACATCGATCGCGTAGGTGCGCACGTTCTGCTGGCCAGTGGCGGAATTGACATCAGTCTGGTAGAGGAATTTTGCCCACTCGTCGGCATAGTTCGCGCTGGTGCCGGAGTAGGTGCCGGTCGGCACGGCGGTAGTGACCGGATTGTTGCCGTAGATGTTCCAGTTGACCGTGGTGCTGGTGCCGGTAATCGTGTAGGTGCTGCCGCCGCCGACGCCAACCATGCTGTAACGCGACCCGGCCGGATCGGTGCCGGACACATTCCAGCGGGTGCCGGTGCCGGTCGCCGTATAGCTCTGGTTGGTTCCGGTGATCGTCCAGGTCTTGCCGCCGGAACAGTTGGCGCCCTGCGAACAGGAATAGCTCGCGTAGGCCGCACCGAGGATGCCCGGCGCCGCCGCATCGCAGGCGGCCTGACTGGAATAGGAACCGGCAGCCGCGCAGACGGTGGTAACCGTCGAGGTGCAGTTGGCCGCCGAGGTGCAACTGACGCTGCTGTAGCCGGGGTTGGTGGCCAATGCGGTTGACTGGCAGGCTGCGGCGGAGGCGTAGCAGGCCGCGCCGTCGACATCGGCTGTGGTGCAACTGCCGGCGCTGGCGCAGTCATAGCTGGCATAACCGGGGAAGCTCGTCGCGGCGCCCGCCTCGCAGGCGGCTTGCGTCGCATACTGGCCGCAGTTTGTCGTACCCAGCGCGGTCGTCGCATCCACACAAGCCATCGCGCTGAGCGTACAGGCATAACTGGTGAAGCCGGGGAAGGCGGCGGCGGCGCCGGCCTCGCACTCCGCTACGGAACTGTATTGCCCGCAACTGGACGTGCCGAGGGCGGTATCGCCGGCGCAACTGTCCAGTACCGTGCAGGAATAGCTGTCGTAGCCGGGGAAGGCGGTGGCGGCGGCAGTTTCGCAGGCAGCCTGCGAGCCATAGTTGCCGCAGCTCGACGTGGCGAGCGTGGTCGTGCTGGTGCTGGTGCCGGCCGATGAGCAGGAGTAGCTGGCGTAGGCGGCGCCGTAGGTGGCGGCGGCGGCCGCTTCGCAGGCCGCCTGATTTGCGTAAGCGCCCGTGCCGAGCAATGTTGCCGAGACGCCGGTGATCGTCTCGAAATCCGGCACGGAAAGCTGGGTGGCGTTGCCGCCCACCCCGGTCAGCAGCGTCGCGGCCGAATCCTGGGTCGGGTAGCCATTGCCGATGAAAATGACGTAGTTCTTGGCGCAGCTGTTGGCGGCGCTCAGCGGCGACTCGTAGTTCGGCAATGTCACTCCGCCGCTGTAGGCGGCGGCATCGCTGCGGGACTCCGGATCGCCCGCATAGCGTAGCGCGCCGAAATGGCTGGCGTCCACGGTGCCGCCGTCGCAGGCGGCAACATCGTCCGTGGCGTGCGCCGGGCAGGTGTAGCCGCCGAAATACTTGAACGCCTCGAACAGCGTCGCGCTGTAATCGGTCTTGGCGGTGCCGACACTCTCGTTCAACGCACCGCTGGAGAAGTTCTGGTAGATGCAATTCGGCGTGCCGTTCAGGCTGTTGGCGCCGTCGGTGCAACCCGCCGGATCGCCGAGCATTGCCTGAAAGGCCGCCTTGTTGGTCGCATCCATCGTCCGCACGGCGAAACGCACATAGCCGCCGTCCTCGTTCGAGCCGCTGCCGGGCGTAAACAGCATCAAGCCAAGGTTGACAGAATCATCCAGGTCGGCGATCACGGTGCGCAACGCGTTGAGCTCGGACTGGCCCTGCTTGAGGCCGTCCGGCCAGCCCTGGTTGGCCGCCGCCCAGTTGGCGCTGTTGTCGATAATTACCAGCACGTTGGGGTTGTTCGCCGCGCCGTTGTTGTTTGCGTAGATATCGGTGTCCTCGGCCAGGCCGGTTGTCGCGGGCGCCAGAGCGCCCAGCAGGGAAAGCGTCAGCAGGGGTTTTTTGAATATGTTCATGACTATCTCCAGTCGAATCAGACACCACAGGAAGTGAGCGCGGCATTCAGGCCGGCGATGGTGCGCACACCCTGGTGAACCGTGGACGTCGCGCCCGAGCCGTGCAGATCGGTCACCACCGCCGTCACGTCCCATACCGTCCAGTAACACAAGGTGCCCATACCTGCCGATCCACGGCATACTTCCGGTATGCTGGCATCGGCAGAATCGGCGGGGGTGTATGAAACGCAGCTCGGTGCGGGGCTAAAGGTCACCGTATAGTCCATGACGCCATCGCCGTTGACGTCCATATCCTGCGGCACGGGCGGGGTCGTCTGGAATGCGCTGCTGCTGATGACGTTTTCGATGGCCTTTTGTCCGGCGGCATTGGCCTCTTCCCGGAATTGCGCATTGCCCACCACTTGGATGCTGGTGGTAGTGGCGTTCATCGAGGACAGCGCGATCAGCGTCAGCAGCACCAGCATCACGAGCGCCACCAGCAAGGTGCTGCCGCGCTGTTTATATACCAATATCACGGTGTCTCCCTCCGTCCGGCCGGATTGACCAGGCGCACCACCTGGGTGTAGGCGTGGCGCTTGTAGTGGTCTCCCGCAGCCGGTGTGTAGGTGCCATCGATGCCCAGCGAATAGGTCTTGGCATCGGTATAGCCGGCAGAGGTCTCGATATTGCGCGCAATCACCGAAATCTTGGCGGATACGACATTTGACCAGTCCGTCACGGTGCATGCCGGGCAGGTCGTGTAACTGTCGGCAACCCCGTCGCTGTCGCTATCCAGGCCGTAATCGACCTGCATGTATTCGACGCCTTCGACCAGAGGGGTCATCATCAGAGTGCCCGAAGCACCCAATTCGACGCGCTTGAGCGTAGGGATGCCATCAAGCATTTCGTTATTGGAATCGACGTAATAAATCTGCACCATCATGCGGCGCAACTCGGCATAAGGCGTAGTGCTGCCGGTCGTGCAATTTCTCTGGCGTAACGTGAAATTGGCCGGGGTGTCGTCCACCTTGTAGGGCGTCGTCGGCGCGTCATACTGGCACTGCGATGCCTGCAGATAGGGCGTCCCGGCCACGGCAGCCGTCTGCGCGACCGCATCCGACGTATCGACGCGGCGGATGACCAGAATGTCACTGCCGGTTTTCAACGAGGGGGGTACACAAGTCGGCGGAGAAGCGATATCCGCACCCGCGCCGGCGGCATCATAACCCTGGATATGCAAAGGGATGGCCGCCGCAATGTCTGAGATGGTGGTGGAGCAGGGATCCGGAACCGCACCAGGCAGCGCAATTGAGGCCGGATTGAGCGAGCCGTAAAAGCCTGCCAGGCGCAAATTTTCGGATAACACTTCCAATGTATAACGCCCGTTGTCGATCATGCGGCTCGACTTGTCCAGTTCGCTGCGCATCTTGCTCTGATTCGCGAACAAGGTCGCCATCGCCGAAAGGATGAGCAGGCCGATGGTGATGGAGATCATCAGTTCGACCAGCGACAGCCCGCGCTGCGCTTGCAGGTCAGAGAAAGCATGCGAGCGATTGAATGAGCCCATATCAGTTCAAGTCCGCGATGGTCAGGGGAAGCGCAACCACACGGCGCTTGGTTTCATCGCCATATTGGTCTTCCCCGCAATCTATGGCTGGTATGGCGGTGCTGTTAAACCCCTGCCATGCAACCGCAACCAGATATTCGCCCGGCACCCCGGCGGCCGGTGCCACCGTCTGGTAAATACAGCCGCGCGCGCCGATCATCGCGCCGATATTGGCGCCGCTCTGCACTTCCGCCGCGCCCATCAGCGCCTCGCACCATTCGTTCAGGTCCACGCTGGCGACAGTGAGTCCCGCTGCCGGGCACACAGCTCCCGTACCGAGCGTAGTCACGTACGATGCGGCATCGCTGCGGTTGGCATTGATCCGGTCCGCCATGTCCTTCAGCAGGATCAATGCCTGCGAGCGCTGGTAGGCTTCCATCTGCGAAGTCAGCGCCCGGCTCTGCAACCCGGCCAGGCCCAACAGGCCAACCGTCAGGATCAGGATGGTGACCAGCACCTCGATCAGGCTGAAACCCCGCGCGGGTCGAAGGACGGCATTCCCGGAAGCTTTCATCAACAGCCTCCCTTGCTGGTGCGCGGCATCCCACTTAATTCAATTCTGATGCAGCGAACATTCGCGGTTGTTGCTGCCGGAACATCAATCTGAAAGGATGCCGACACGGTTGCCCTGCCGGTTCTTGCATAAACCACGCTGGCTGGTGTACCGGTTGCGGTGATGAACACGCCTTTCAGTGCCCCCTGTGATTTGATGGTTTCGATAGTTCCGGTGGTCGATGCTATCGTCCAGCCCTTTCCCCAGTCGGCAGCATCCGTCGGCGTCAGCGTGACATTACCGTTGCGCTTGATCGCCTCGCTTCTTGCCAGACCGAGGCTGGAAAACAATTCAAAGCTGGCATTTTTCACCCGCTGACTTTGGGTCAGCGACTGGAAACTGGGCAAGGCAATACTTGCCAGAATGCCCAATACCGCTACAACCACCATGAATTCGACTAGGGTGAAACCGGATCCGGTTGGGCGCAAACTTCTCATGATATTTTTACCACTTGCCGCTAGGGCCTTTGGTTCCATCACTGGTCAAAGTCAACGCGCCATCGCTGGTTTGCCCTGGGCCGGTCGGGGTAGCGGTAACTATGAAATAAGGAGGGGTAGCGGCTGTGGTGCATTGTGATGAGTCAGGATTGATGCAAATCGCGACAGTGTAGTGCTTGCTGACATCCGTTGGAGCAGTCATACCAAGCGTAGCCAGATCGGCCGCATAAATACGCGCATCCAGCAAATATTGCTTTTCACGGTTTGCCACATCCACCATGAAAGCTTGGGCGGCGGCGCGATTGCCCTTGACGACATAATTCTGGTAGTTGGGAATGGCAACTGCAGCAAGAATGCCGACAATCACGACGACAACCATTATTTCAATCAGGGAAAAACCTTTTTGCTTACTCATGCGCACTCCTCAAAATGATATAAAAATGAGATAAGCATTACACTTGACGGCTCCAATGACGCGTTTCTATCGCAAAATCGACACGGAATCAACATAAAACAGACAGGATGTCGCAAAATGCATATCGGCGGTTCGATATTACATAGCTAGTGAGCGCTGCTCCAGTTCTTCCCAGCGTTGCATCGCCACCGCTATTTCCGCCCCGATTTCCTCGTTGCGCGCTTGCAGTTGCTTGGCGCGTTTGACATCGCTGCGGTACAGCGTGCCATCGGCGAGATGCGCGGCGATGTCGATCTGCTCGCGCTCCAATACCTCGATGCGCTTGGGCAGCTCTTCCAGCTCGCGCGCATCCTTGTGGCTGAGTTTGCTGCTGGCTTTGGGTTTTTCTGCCGGCGCAACTGCCGCACGCGGCGGCGTTGCAACGGGCGGCCTGGCGGCTGCCGTTGCCTGGTATTTTTTCACGCGCACCCAGTCCTCATAGCCGCCGACGTATTCGATCAGCTTGCCGTCGCCTTCGAACGCGATCACCTGCGTGACCACGTTGTCAAGGAAGGCACGATCATGGCTGACCAGAAACAGCGTGCCGTCATAGTTTGCCAGCAATTCTTCGAGCAGCTCCAGCGTCTCGATGTCGAGATCGTTGGTCGGCTCGTCGAGCACCAGCACGTTGGCAGGCTGGGTGAACAGGCGCGCCAGCAGCAGGCGGTTGCGCTCGCCGCCGGAACAGCTCTTGACCGGCGAACGGGCGCGCTCCGGCGCGAACAGGAAATCGCCGAGATAGCTGATGACATGCTTCTTCTGCCCGCCGATTTCGACAAAATCCGAACCCTGGCTGATGGTGTCGGCCAGCGTCGCATCGTCATCCAGTTGCTCGCGCAACTGGTCGAAATACGCGACCGAAATCTTCGTGCCGAGCTTGACCTTCCCGGAGTCCGGTTCCATTTGACCGAGAATGATCTTGAGCAGCGTGCTCTTGCCCGCGCCGTTCGGGCCGAGCAGGCCGATCTTGTCGCCACGCTGGATGCGGCAGGAAAAATCGTCGATGATCTTGCGTTCGCCAAACGATTTGCTGACATTTTCCAGCTCGGCCACCAGCTTGCCGGAACGGTCGCCGGTGTCCACTGTCATCTCGACCTTGCCGACTTTTTCACGGCGCGCCGCACGGTCGCGGCGCAATTGTTCCAGGCGCAGCACGCGGCCTTCGTTGCGGGTGCGGCGCGCCTTGACCCCCTGGCGTATCCACACTTCTTCCTGCGCCAGAACCTTGTCGAACTTGGCGTTCACCACCGCCTCGTCGCTCAACATGCGTTCCTTGATTGCCTGATAGGCGGAAAAATTGCCGGGGAAACTCGCCAGCTTGCCGCGATCCAGTTCGATGATGCGCGTGGTGACGTTATCCAGAAAGCGCCGGTCATGCGTGACGAACAACACCGCGCCGACAAAGTTGTTCAGCAGCCCTTCCAGCCATTCGATGGATTCGAAATCCAGATGGTTGGTCGGTTCGTCGAGGATCAGCACATCCGGCTCTGCCACCAATGCCTGCGCCAATGCCACGCGCTTGCGCTGCCCGCCGGACATGTCACCGACGCGTTTGTCTGGGTCCAGATCCAGCCGCGCGATCGCGGTCTCGATGCGCGCCTGCACCGACCAGCCGTTCTGCGCCTCGAGCTGGGTCTGCAAGTGCTGCATTTTTTCCAGCAGCGCTTCCACGTCCGCATCCGGTTCGGATAATTGATGGGAAACATGATGGTAATCGCTGAGCAGCGTATGCAAATCGCCCAAGCCCTGCGCCACCGCATCGAACACCGTGTCGTCGGCATTCAGCACCGGCTCCTGGCTGACGTAGCAGATCCGCGCGGTCGGTGCGCGCCACACCAGCCCGTCATCGAGATTCCCCTGCCCGGCCAGCACGCGCATCATGCTCGACTTGCCGCCGCCGTTGCGCCCGATCAGGCCGACGCGTTCGCCTTCATCGAGTTGAAAATCAGCGTGGTCGAGCAGTGCGACGTGCCCGAATGCGAGGCTCGCCTTGTCTAAGGTAATAATTGGCATATATGAAAACTACTTGTTAAAACGAAACGATTGATTGAAAAAACCGATGAGCAAATATTCGATGAAAATCACGCCGGGTCATTGAAACTCCAGAAGCGCAACAACAGCGCAGACAGCAACGCCAATGCCCCGGCGTTCCAGTAATGCCATATCGTGCCGAACAACAACCCGGCAGGAATGGCATTCAGGTCGACGGCGAGATGATACCAGCCAAACGCCGTACCGCGCTCGCGTTCGTCGGCATACAGGCTGATCAACGCGTGCTCCGAGCCTTCGCCCAGGCCGGCCAGCAAGCCATACAGCAGGGTGCAGGCCCACAACGTGTTGCCCTGTTCGACCAGCCCGAGCGCAATGACGGTGCCAGGTAATTTATGTTTTTTCATAAATGGATGACCGAGCGGGTTCTGATTACGCGACGTTTAACAGGGTGATGAAAAACGTAACGAGCGATGACAGAACAAGGAGCGAAAGGGCAAAAAAGCGGAATTTACATTGAGTAAATGAGCATTTTGCGCCCTTGAGCAACGCAGTTATGTCGAGCGCAGTAGTTTTTCAACGCCCTGTTAAGCTAGAATGCGCCCCTGTATCCGCAGTCAAGCTGTCTCCGTAGTTAAATGGATATAACCGGCCCCTCCTAAGGGTCAATTACAGGTTCGATTCCTGTCGGGGACACCACATTCCATTTGATCGTTCAGATCACCCGATCGTTGCCGCCGTCGATCGGCACTTGTGCGCCGGTGATCTTCGCGAACAGCGCGCCGCACATTTCCGCTATCAGCTCCGCCACGTCCCTGCTGGTGACTTCCTCATGCAGCACATTGTTGCGCTTGTAATCGTCGACGCTCATGCCGTAATGGGCGGCGCGCTGCGCCAGCACTTCCGGCGTCCAGATGCCGGTGTCGAACACCGCGTTCGGATGCACCAGGTTGATCCTGATTTTATCCGCGCCCCACTCCAGCGCGGCGACGCGCGCAACCTGCGTCAGCGCCGCCTTGGAAGCGGAATAGGCCACCGCGCCGGGGCCGGGCGCCGGGACGTTCTTCGAGCCGTTTACCACGACGCGGCCATACCTCGGCGCAGCTTTAAGCAACGGATGCGCCTCGCGCATGATCGCCAGATTGGAATCCAGGTTGACCGCCATCACCTTGCGCCACTCGTCGTCGGACAACGCCGCTATCTTCTTGCCGCCGGGGAAGATGCCCGCATTCAGCACCAGCATGTCGAGGCCGCCATAGCGGCGTAGCGCCTGTTCGATCACGCGCCGGATGTCCTGTGTTGAGGTCAGGTCGGCGGTGATGCCCAGATAATCTTCACGAGCATAGTCCTCGCGGTTGCCGAATAACGTCTCCACCGCCGGATTGATGTCCACCGCCACCACCGCCGCGCCACGGTTCAGGAACGACTGCACGCAGGCCTTGCCGATGCCGGACGCCGCGCCGGTCACCAGCACAACTTCGCCGGCGAACGCTTTCGGCGCCCCGGCTTTTTTCAGCTTGGCCTGCTCCAGGTCCCAGTATTCCATGCTGAACAGCGGGGCCTCGCCCAGCGCCCGATAGCCGCCGAGCTTTTCGCCGCGCAGTATGATGTCCTGGGTATGCAGGTAGATATCCTCGACGATCTGCGTGTCGCGTGCCGAACGGCCCACGCTGACCAGACCGAACTCCGGATCGATGATCACGCGCGGCGCGGGGTCGAGCATCGTCAGCGGCTGCTTCGCCTGTTTCACGTTCTTCTCGAAGCCCTGTTTATAGGCCTGCGCATAGGCATCGACATCGCGTCCGAACATCGGCAGGCGCTTGGTGCGGATCACGTGATCCGGCGTGGCCGGGCCGCGTTGCGTAATGCTGGCCGCGTTGGGATGGCGCGCAAAGGCCAGCGCAGCGCTATTGACATTGCTGCGCAACAGCAGCGGAAAACCGGCGGCAGCGGAAACTTTCTTTCTCAACTCCGGCAACGCTAACCAGTTGGCGGTTGGTGCAATATCAGTTACCGGGACAAGCGGCGCATTTCTGCTCAGGTAATCCTCGGCGCGGCCGACCAGCTCTATCATCCG
>JAUYGW010000223.1 GCA_030690245.1 Gallionella sp.
CTACTCCCTACTCCCTACTCCCTACTCCCTACTCCCTACTCCCTACTCCCTACTCCCTACTCCCTACTCCCTACTCCCTACTCCCTACTCCCTACTCCCTACACCTTGAATTTACTCGCCGCAGCCTGCAACTCATTGGCCAACTGTTCCAGGCGCACGATGCCCTCGGTATTCGATTCCACCGCGGCATGATTCTCTTCCGACATTTGCGCAATTTTCTCCACGTTGCGCGCTATCTCGGTGCTCGCCAGGCTTTGCTCGCCCACCGAGGCGGCGATGTCGCTCACACCGTGACTGGATTGCGTGACCGCTTCGCCCGCCTCGTTCAATACGATCGAAACCCGCTCGATATGCTCCTGCGTCGCCTGCAACGAGCGCAAGCCCTCTTGCACGGTCGCCTCGACGTGGGTGGATTTCTGGTTCAGCGAGTTGGTCACGCGGTCGATTTCATTGGCCGACTGCGCGGACTTCTCCGCCAGCTTGCGCACCTCATCCGCCACCACCGCAAAGCCGCGTCCCTGTTCACCGGCGCGCGCCGCTTCGATCGCCGCATTCAATGCCAGCAAATTGGTCTGATCGGCAATCTCCTTCACTTGCTGGGTCATGCCGGCAATAGCGCGGGTGCTGTCGACAAATTCTTTCACCGAGTTGGCGATTTGATTGACGGCTTCTTGCACGCTATGAATTTCACCGACCATTTCGGTCACATTCTGGTTGCCCTGCCGGGTTTGACTCAAGCTCCTCTCGGACAGCTTGCGCACATCCTCGGTGTTGGCGGCGACCGAATTGATACTCACGGTGATCTGCTCCACCGCCGCCGCCGTGGAAGCGGCCGCCTCGCTTTGCGCCTGCGAACTTTGCGCGATTTGCGACGAGGAGACGGACAGTTGCGCCGCGGTGCCGGACACCGTAACGGCATGGCCGAGCACCTGCCGGATGATGCCGGCAAAACCGTCGATCAGCCCGTTGAACGCGGTCGCCGCCTGGCCGATTTCATCCTGCCCGTATACCCTGGCGCGCGCGCTCAAGTCGCCGTCCGCCGACATCTTCACCATCACGTTGCGCAGCTCGCCCACCGAACGATTGATGCTGAGAACGATGGAAAACCCCAATGCTCCGCCTAACACCACACCGGCCAGGATCAGCGCGATAGACAACATGCGCATGCTTTTGTAGGTCGCGGTCGATTCCTCGTGCAGCATTTCGGTATCGCGCTTTTCCATCTCGATCAGCGCATCCAACGCATCGAACAGCGGAGCGTACAGGGGGTTGACATGCTCTATCTGTATCCGCCTGATCTCGACCACATTATTGGCGCGCATCGCCGCCACCGCCGGCTTGATGCCTTCTTCGACAAAACGTCCGCGCACCTCGGCAAATTTCGCCGCCAGGATTCTGTCTTCCTCGTCGGTCAACGTGGACATGAAGGCTTCCCACTGCCTGTCGATTTCGGTCTTGTTCTTTCCTACCACCTGAATGTAGTCCGCCATATTCTCGGGCTGGATGACCGCATTGGCGATAGCCAGCCGGTTACCCAGATTCGCCTTGGCGATGGCGGTCAATTGCACGAGGGGCACCAATTTTTCGTCGAAGGCCGACTCCAGCGCGTCATTCGTCTTGCTGGCGGCATACAGCCCTACCGCGCCGATTATCACAAGCCCCGCCATAAGGAAGGCCAGCAGGATCATCAACCGCGAACTGATTTTCATATCGTTTAACATCATCAACTCCCATGTGCAAAATATACATACTCATACCGGCGCCGATCATCCGGCGCGCAATGCCCAAGGCGGGAATCCGCAGCCCGGCAAGCCGGGCGCCCGCGTTTATTGCCTTCCCCATTGCGGGGCAGTTCCGCCATGGTCAGCACTTTAAATGGCAAGCATTGATTGGCTTCGGGAGAACAGAGAAATAAACACCTGTCAATTCGAGGGATTAAGGCCGGGCCGGTGCGGCGGGAACAGCGGCGGGCATCGCTTCGATGCCTTCTGCGCCGGTGACGCCGGATTCTTCTCCATCCACAGCGACGTTCTCACCGACCGTACCGCCGTCATGGCTGGCTGCCTCTTCGGCTTTTTTGTTCATCACGATCATGCTGATGCGGCGGTTGATCGGATTGAGCGGTTCTTCCTTTTTGAACAGCACCGCAGAAGACAGGCCCACCACGCGAATGATTTTCGCCTCCGTCATGCCGCCCGCGATCAATTCGCGGCGCGAGGCATTGGCGCGGTCTGCGGACAGCTCCCAATTGCTATACCCATTGGCGCCCCCGCCGTAAAGCGCTGCGTCGGTGTGACCGGAGATGCTTAGCTTGTTGGGCACTTCGTTCAGCATCTTGCCGATTTCATGCAGGATTTCTTTGGTATAGGGTTCCAGCTGAGCGCTGCCGATCTGAAACATCGGACGGTTTTTCTCATCCACAATCTGAATGCGCAAGCCTTCGCTGGTGATGTCCAGCAGGATCTGGTTTTTGAATTGTTTCAATCTGGGGCTGCTCTCGATGGCTTTTTCGATGCTGGCTTTCAGTTTCTTGAGCTTTTCGACTTCCATTTCGCGCTGTTTGCGCATGAACTCCAGTTGGGTGGCCTTGAGGTTGGTGACTTTCTTTTCGGGGGACGCCGCGCCTTTGTTCACCTGCCCTTCGGCACGCGTGAGATCCTGCCCGCCACCCTTGAGAATGCTGGTGGTGTCGCCGACGGTCGTGCCGCCGCTCAATACGACCGCAAGCGGCCGCTTGAAATATTCGGCAATCCCCTGCAGTTCGCCTTTTGAGGTCGAGCCGAGCAGCCACATCAGCAGGAAGAACGCCATCATCGCCGTGACGAAGTCGGCGTAGGCAATCTTCCACGCGCCGCCGTGAGCCATGCCCACCACTTTTTTGATGCGCTTTACGACGATGGGTTTTTTATTTTGGTCTTCGGCCATGTGGTGAGTAGTAAGTAGTGAGTGGCGGGTAGCGAGTGGTAAGCGTTTTTTCCACTCACCACTTTCTACTTACCACTCACCACCTTTTCTGTTTAGCGTTTTTGTTTGACATGCTCTTCCAGTTCGGCAAAGCCCGGGCGTTCGGTGGAATTCAGCACCTTGCGGCCGAATTCGACCGCCATCGCCGGCGCATAACCGTTAAGGTTGGCCAGCAGCGTCACCTTGATGACATTGAATATTCTGGTGCTTTCTTCGGCTTTCTGTTCCAGCTGGGTGGCCAACGGGCCGACGAACCCATAGGCCAGCAGGATGCCCAGGAAGGTGCCGACCAGCGCGTGGGCAATCAATATCCCCAGTTCGGCAGGCGGAAGGCCGACCGATTCCATGGTGTGCACCACGCCCATCACCGCCGCGACGATACCGAAGGCCGGCAT
>JAUYGW010000225.1 GCA_030690245.1 Gallionella sp.
AAGCTGTTCGGCACAGCCTTTTGTGGATCCAGTCTTGGCCGAGTCTGCCGGACTACTCGTGCAACAGCAGCGGCCGTCCAAATGAGCAATCGCGTCTTCGCACCTGCAGTCTGGTGGGACTCGGTCCAGGTCGGCCGCTACAAATTCGGCAGAGAAAAACACATTCCGCAGCCTGTCGAAGAGGCTTGGCGGTTTCTCACTTACATCGAGCTCACGCTCGAAGAACATTTCCCTTAGCGTCTCAATCAATTTCATGACTTCACCCATTTTCGGTCGTCAGTTTACTCAGGTGCCTAATTTTCAAATTGGCGCGGCGGGTCATGACTGAGAACGGGTTTTACGTTATCTACGCTCTCTCGGGTACCGCCTACAGTACTTCCTCTCACCATATTATGACGGTTCTCCTTGGTAAGAAACTTAAACGCAGCAGTCCGGCCCGCCGCGCCTGCAGCAGCCACGCCACATACCTGGCGAATGTGATTCTCTCGATTCACGCTAAAGCACCACGGGTTTGTCGAGCAATTCATTCTGGCCATCGCCGACAGCGGGAAAATGTTCCACCAGATGCTGCGTCACCGCTTGAATGCCGCTGAGCACGCCCTCTTCGTAGTTCGCCTGTTTAAAGGCAGTTTCCATCGTGCGGCAAATCTTCTCCCATTCCTGCGAGCCCACCTTCGCGTGAATCCCGCGATCGGCAACAATCTCCACGTCTCGGTCAGCGAGCAACAGATAAATCAGCACGCCGGTGTTGCATTCGGTGTCCCACACCCGCAGTAGTGAAAAAACTTCGATCGCACGTTCTCTCGCGGACTGCCCCTTGAAGAGCGGCGTGCCGTCCAGTGCGCCTTCCACCGCGAAACGGATTTCTCCGACGTGTGCGGTCTCGCTTGCTTTGATCGCTTGCTCAATCGCGATCAAGGTTTGGCTGGGGAAAGCCCGGTTGACCTGCCAGTGAGTCATCAGGAGATGCTTCGCTATGCGTTTGATATTCATTGTTACCACCGTCCCGAAGCGCCGCCACCGCCAAAACCGCCGCCTCCTCCGCCAAATCCACCGCCGCCTCCACCAAAACCGCCTGTGCCGAATCCTCCATAATGACCGCCGACGCCGCGCCCGCCCATACCACCGCTCAGCAACGTGAAGAACAACGCGATCGCGCCCGCGACAAGCGCGATAAATGCCGTGCCGACAATTAGCCAAGCGATGAGGGCCACAGCCCCACCGGTCACGAGTGCGCCGGGAAATCTACCCAGCACGGCGCGCAGCACCCCACCCACCACGAGCGCAAGAATAAAAATGATTGGAATATACTGACTCATGTCAGGCGTATCGCCGGCGCGTTTTCCTTGGGGTTCCGGCAACGGCTCGCCGTCGATTACGCGGATGATCTGGTCGACCCCGGCAGTAATGCCGCCATAAAAATCCCCTTGCTTGAACCGCGGCGTAATGATCTCGCTGATGATGCGCTTGCTGGTGGCGTCATTGAGCGCCCCTTCCAGGCCGTACCCCACCTCGATGCGCAGGGCACGGTCGTCCTTGGCAACGACAAGGACGGCACCGTCATCGACCTTCTTCCGTCCCAGCTTCCATTGCTCGGCAACGCGCAAGGCATATTGCTCGATCGCTTCCGGGGCGGTGGTGGGAACGATGAGGACCGCGAGCTGACTGCCTTTTCTGGCCTCGAACGTTGTCAACGTTTGTTCCATGGCAGCCTTCTGCGGCGCGGTGAGCGTGCCGGTCTGGTCAGTGACGCGCCCGGTCAAGGGCGGGACCGCGACCTCTGCTCCGGCCAGGAAAGACCAGCAAAGCGTGAATGCGAGAACTGACGCTCTTGCCGTACTACTTCCGATCACTTGCCAGCTCCCTGAGCTTTGCCTTGGGGCTCGGCAGGCGCCGCCCCGAAATCTACTTTGGGCGTCTTAGAGATGTCCTTCTCGTTTTCTACCGCGAAGTTGGGTTTCTCTTTGTATCCAAACGCCATCGCCGTCAGATTAGAGGGGAAGGAGCGCACCGTGACGTTATAGTCCTGCACCGACTTGATATAGCGGTTGCGCGCAACCGCAATGCGGTTTTCGGTGCCTTCCAGTTGTGCCTGCAGGTCGCGGAAGTTGGCGTCTGACTTCAACTGCGGATAGTTTTCGGATACCACCAACAGCCTGGACAATGCGCCCGACAGCTCTCCCTGGGCGGCTTGGAACTTGGCAAACGCTTCAGGGTTGTTGATGAGTTCGGGGGCCGCCTGGATGCTGCCGACTTTGCTGCGGGCGTTGGTGACACCAAGCAGCACTTGCTGTTCCTGGGCGGCGAAGCCCTTTACGGTATTCACCAGGTTCGGAACCAGGTCCGCACGGCGTTGATACTGGTTCACGACCTCGGACCAGCTCGCCTTGATCTGTTCATCGTTGCTCTGTAATGTGTTGTAGCCGCAGCCGGTAAGGCTTAATGTAACCAACGCTGCCAGGGTTGCCCATAATTTACGCATTTTATTTCTCCTGAAGTTAACAACCGTGATGTCAGTGGCAAAGAATCCATACAGCAGTATCCTTTGCCACCCTGCTAAACAATATAGCGGTCCCAGCCCGCATAAGAATCCTTGACCAGCCCACGCGGGATCGCCAAGGCGATCAGCAGCACTCCGCAGAGGACGCCGTTCCAGGCCGCCAGCGGCGAGGCGATGCCGTCGAGCAGCCACGGCGCAGCGATCAGCCAGGCGCCGAACGGGATATTGATGAAGCGAATGGCGCGCCCGACCTCGGCCCAGGCCATGATCGAGAACGTCACCACCAGCGCGCCGATCAAGTGATCGCTGTCGGCCATGGCGCCGGAACTGTCGAAGGTCAGCCGCGTAAACGTGAGCCAGACGCCGATCGCGATACTTAGCGTCAGCGTCCAAGGGTAGGTCACACCGCGCGTGGCCTGCACCCACTGCTCCCGGGGTGTGCCGACCAGTCCTTTGGAGGTGTCGTCGCTGCCGCCGTCCATCGCATCGCCGGTCCAGAAGGTGCGCCAGAACGGCATACCTTGCTTGCGCGACCAAGCCAGGAATTGGCCCATCGCGACAAACTCGTTGAGCGACCGGCGGCAAGAATCCCGGTGCCCTCCAGATGATCGAGCCGGCTGTTGAAGCGCACCTCGACCCCCAGCCCACGCGCCTGCTCCAGCAGGGCGGTATCCAACGTCCTCGGGCCCGGCCCTCGTTCCACCATGTAAAAAAGTGCCTTGCTGCCAACCACATCGTAGCGCTCGTCCCAGGCATCGAAAGCATATCCTCGGCTGCATGGCAACATGGCGAACTCCGTGGTAATGCCGATTTCCCGCAACAGGTCGAGCACATCCTGCTCTGTGCTCCAATTCTCCAGCCCCTGTAAAGTCGCCGTCGAAACGATACCCTACCTCGGCCTGTGCCTCGTGAACCAGCACGCGGCGGCCCGCCCTCGCCAGTGTGATGGCGGCCGCGAGCCCCGCAGGTCCCGCGCCGCCGATCTGGATGAGATCAGTCTGCACCATGCCGTTCATTTGCTGCTTCCATACTTCCCATCAACTACTTATGCCCGCCGCAGCACGCGTGGTCGGCCGGTGCGGCACCGCTTGCGTACTTCTTCGGTTCAGCGACAAACTTCTTGTGGCAAGTATCCGAGCAGAAATAGTATTCCTGCCCGGAGAAATTTTCCTTGGCTGCGGCCTTAGCTGGTTCCACGTTCATTTTGCACACTGGATCGGTTGCCATTTTTTATCTCCTTGTCATCATTGTGTAGTTGCCACGCTCTTTGGATACCGCAAGCTCCGGGGGCAACCGATCCGGAACCGCTATAACTTCTTCAGCAGTAGAACCTCGTATTACCCTTGGCCCGGCATACACCGGGGCACTATGTGGCTTATAGCTGACCTTTATCCCAGCGCCGCTTGAGAAAGTTGTATATCGGCACGTACACCAGCCCGGCATATACGCCATACAGAAAACTCTCGACCAGCCCCAGCAGGAATCCCCACCAGGTAAGCCACTTGAACGCCGGCAGTACCTGCTCGAGGAACTCATGCATGTGCAGCGTCTGTGGCGTGACCAGACCATAGATCACGCATACGACAAACGTGACCGCACTCCACAACCCCAATGCCCAGGAAACGAGTTGATATTCAGCATGATTGCCCCTCTTCAGTGTTGATGGCCTTGCGGCCGATCCTTGCCCGGTTGTTTTCCGCTCGATTGTTCTCCGTCTGGAGGACGTTTATCGTCCCCGCTACCGTGACCACCGTGACCACCGTGACCTCCATGTCCTCCGTGGCCGAACAGATGCATCCCGATGAACGCCGCGAATACCAGCACCCATACCCAGTTTTGCGCTAACCAGTCAATAGCCTTCTCCTTATTCAAGTTTGCATCAATACCTGCGCCCCACTACTCGATCAGTTTGGCATCGTGTTCGAGTTTGGCCTTGCGCTCCTCGTACTCCTCTGTCGAAATCTCACCCGCAGCGTAACGGCGCTGCAGTAACTCAAGCGGCGTTTCACGCCGTCGGCGGCGCGACACCGGTGTGTCCAAAGAGAACATCACCACGATCACCGCAATCCAGAACAGCCACCAGAAAGCGTGCATCCCCCAGAAACCCCAGCCTTCGTAATGCATGGTACCTCCCCGTTAAAATCAAAATAACCGGACTCCGCGCTGGAATAAATCACGCGCGGTGACGCATCAAATCCGGCGCACGCTCATTTCCAAATTTGAAGTGCAGATAAATGACAACACTTAATATCGCGGCAAAAAAGCACCATATGGAAAAAAAAGCGACAGAGTGAACCCAGTAAGCCACCATAAAAAGCAACAACGCCAGAACGCCGAACAGATTAATGAGCTTGTGGCTCGAAAAGAAGCAACTGACACAGGTTGCCGCAAGGTAGAGCATCATCATCGGAACCTTAATAAAATGTGGTGAAACATACACAATGTGTTCATCAACTTCGGACGTGACGGGAAATCTGACGATCCAGTAAAGCAGGTACAAGCCGACCGCGATGCCGATGACCCGGAATGCCCATATCGCCTTTTTCCGCCAGGCGACGGTTTCCACCAAACCGATAGCGAATGGCACATACATTGGCCACAGCACATGCGAGAACAGCGTGAACGCATACGTCATGGTCACATTGAGCAACGGTGCGTCGAACCGGAATGACAGCCATAACATACCCTCGATGATTTGCTGAATCCCGAACAAAAGCGGGATCATCGCGAATGGAATCTCGGCCTTTCGTTCCGCCTTTTTCAGCGTCAGTACACCGATTGCGGACAATGAAACGCCGGCTATAAAACTTGCTGTCGCTGAAAAACACATTGCGCCTAACAGCCATGGTGATGCGATTTGTGTTGAT
The DNA here is from genome assembly GCA_030690245.1 of Gallionella sp. Taxonomy (GTDB): domain Bacteria; phylum Pseudomonadota; class Gammaproteobacteria; order Burkholderiales; family Gallionellaceae; genus Gallionella. Next base: position 5,368 of record JAUYGW010000225.1, read on the forward strand.
GCATATCAGGCTGATCAGGGCCGGCATATTGTTCCGGTTTCGCCTCGAAGATTGCCCGGTTTTCCGCCGACCCGAAGTAATAGACTTTCCCGCGATACACGGAGGTCAAGGCAGTCGCGATGTCGAGCGTGGCCTTGTCAACAGGATCAGTGACGGTGGCAGCGGATTTATCTGTTTCTGCACTGTGTTGCGTATCTCCGCCATGCTGGCCATGGCTTTTCATTCCACCTCCACACCCGCCGCGCCGCATCATGAAAAAGAAGCCGACGACAAGTAATATCCATATCCAGTTTTGTGCGAGCCATTGCATGCTATTTCTCCTTTAGTAAAACGCTATGCTGCGGTGATCACATCATTGATTCAGCGTGGCCGGTATAAAGATCGCGCCGCGTGAGCGGAACCGGCCTGGAAAGAGCTGCGCGTTTGGAAATCAGAACTTGATATATCCCGGCACAGCCTTCTTCGAACTGCAGGGCGCAAGCCGCCAGATACAGCCGCCAGATACGGTAGACGGGTTCGGTCACATGTTTCAGTGCTTCTTCACGCCGCTCTTCGAGGCGACTTACCCACTCACGCAGCGTTAGCGCGTAGTGTTGCCTGAGCCCTTCAACATCGTGAATTTCGAAACCCGTATCCTCCATGATCCGCTGCACCGTGCTGACGGTTTCCATTTGACCGTCCGGAAACACATAGCGATTGATGAATTCGGTAGCGACGCTTTTCTTCCAGCCGCCTTCATCGCTGGTGATGCCGTGGTTGAGGAATAGTCCGCCGGGTTTGAGCAAGCGGTGGGCAATGGCAAAATACGTCGGCAAGTTCTTCAAGCCGACGTGCTCGAACATACCGACGCTTACCAGCTTGTCATACTCAGCCTCGCCCTGGAGGTCGCGGTAATCAAGCAGTTCGATGGAAACTTTTTGTTCCAACCCGCGGCGCTGGATCGTTCGTTGGACATGCTTATACTGCTTTTGGCTTAACGTGATGCCATGTGCGCTCACACCGTAATGTTCCGCAGCCCAGCAGATCAGCGCGCCCCAGCCGCAGCCGATGTCGAGCAGCCGCTCACCGGGCTTGAGCCGCAATTTGCGGCAAATATGATCGAGCTTGTTACGTTGCGCCTGTTCCAGGCTCTGAGCGGCATCCTCGTAATAAGCGCAGGAATAGACCATTTGTTCGTCCAGCCACAGCGCATAGAACTCGTTGGAAACGTCATAATGAAAAGAGATGGCATCGCGATTGAGCTTCTTGCTGGAGCCAATCCCCAGTTTTTGCCCGAAGGTTTTTGCCCACTTGGGAGCGTCGCTACCGGTTGACGCAGCTTTGTCCAACTTAATCCTCAATGCGTTACTCGCAATGGCAGATTTTTCTATCAGGGACAGTTGCAACGAAGTCAGATGGTGACGCAGCTTGAGTGCACTGTAGAGATCACCGTCAATGTCGATGAGCCCCTGAAAATAGGATTCCGCGAGACATAATGGGTCGCGCGACAGAACGAGCTCCTGAAAAGCTTTTGCAGACCGGAAGGTCAGCGAAAACGTCGGGTGATCGCGGCCCAGATGCACTTCGGAACCGTCCCACAGGCAGATGCGGATACCTCCGTCGAAATCCCGGAACAGGCGATTCAGGATATATTTAGCTGGGCCGGTGCCGGAGCTTGCAGGTGGCAAAGCTGTTTCATTGGAAGTTGACATTTCACTGCACTCCTCTTTCCAATTATTTGGGCAATTGTTTGGGGAAGCCCTGATCCAG
>JAUYGW010000228.1 GCA_030690245.1 Gallionella sp.
GCAGCCAAGCTGCCGGCCACTTTTTGCTATTCTACTTTTTCTGGCGCAGCCTCTGTCATCATTTTTTGATTCTGTGCAGGACGGCCATGCCGACGGTCTGCCCGAGGCGCAGATGAATAAAAATTCACAGGAATAAACCTAAAAAACGCAGCTCACCACGAAGAACACAAAGATCACGAAGATTTTTCAATCGGCTATGTGCGACTGAACGCTCACCCATGTGGTGTCTGGCGTTTTTGTGACACTGTTTTTCTTCACGCCCTTCGTGTTCTTGGTGGTTCAAATGAGGTTTTAAGGATAAAAAAAGCAGCCGAAGCTGCTTTTTTATTTTGAGTGCTCGAGTTTAATGCCCGGCTTGTTTGCGCAGTTGCTGAATCGCGCGCAACTGGGCAATGGCTTCCGCCAATTCGGCCTGTGCCTGCGCGTAGTCGATATCGGAAGCTCGGTTTTTGATCGCTTCTTCCGCTGCCTGTTTCGCCTCCAACGCGCGCGCCTCATCCAGATCGCCACCGCGTATCGCGGTATCGGCCAGGATGGTCACCACGTTTGGCTGCACTTCCAGCATACCGCCCGAAACATAGATGAGCTCTTCCTGTTCCTGGTCCGGCCGCTTGATTCGGACCGAGCCGGGTTTGATGCGCGTCATCAATGCGGTATGGCGCGGATAAATGCCCAGCTCCCCCATTTCACCGGGAACCACGACCACTTCCGCCAGGCCGGAAAAAATGGCTTCTTCCGCGCTAACTACATCAACATGTACAGTCATTGCCATGATCTTTCCTCTTTATTGGAGTGTCTTGGCTTTCTCAATCGCTTCTTCGATGGCGCCCACCATGTAGAACGCCTGCTCAGGCAGATGATCGTAATCCCCGTTGACGATGCCCTTGAAGCCCTTGATCGTGTCCTTCAGGGTCACATACTTGCCTGGTGCGCCGGTAAACACTTCGGCCACGTGGAACGGCTGCGACAGGAAGCGCTGGATCTTGCGGGCGCGCGCCACAGCCAGCTTGTCTTCCGGCGCCAGTTCGTCCATACCCAGAATCGCGATGATGTCGCGCAATTCCTTGTAGCGTTGCAGGGTTTGCTGCACACCGCGCGCCACGTTGTAATGTTCTTCGCCCACCACCAACGGATCAAGCTGGCGGGAGGTGGAATCCAGCGGGTCGACCGCAGGGTAGATACCCAGCGAGGCGATATCGCGCGACAGCACGACGGTGGAATCCAGGTGCAAGAAGGTCGTCGCCGGCGATGGATCGGTCAAGTCATCCGCCGGTACGTACACGGCCTGGATCGAGGTGATCGAACCGGTCTTGGTCGAGGTGATGCGCTCTTGCAGGCGGCCCATTTCTTCGGCTAGCGTCGGCTGGTAACCCACCGCGGAAGGCATACGACCCAGCAGCGCGGACACTTCGGTGCCGGCCAGGGTGAAGCGATAGATGTTGTCGACGAAGAACAGGATGTCGCGGCCTTCATCGCGGAAATACTCGGCCATAGTCAGGCCGGACAACGCCACGCGCAGGCGGTTGCCGGGCGGCTCGTTCATCTGGCCGAACACCATGGCCACTTTGGATTCGGGCAGATTGTCCAGCTTGATAACGCCCGCTTCAGACATTTCATGGTAAAAGTCATTGCCTTCGCGGGTGCGTTCACCCACCCCGGCGAACACCGACAGGCCGGCGTGCTGCTTGGCGATGTTGTTGATCAGTTCCAGCATGTTCACGGTCTTGCCCACACCCGCGCCGCCGAACAGTCCGACCTTGCCGCCCTTGGCGAACGGGCAAACCAGGTCGATCACCTTGATGCCGGTTTCCAGCAGATCTACTGACGGGGACAGTTCGTCGAATTTCGGCGCCTTCTGGTGGATCTCGCGGCGCTCATCGCACTGCACTTCGCCGGCATCGTCAATCGGACGGCCCAGCACATCCATGATGCGGCCCAGCGTACCTTTTCCTACCGGCACCCTGATTCCGTTGCCGCTGGCATTGACCAGCATCCCGCGACGCAAGCCGTCGGAAGAGCCCATCGAGATGGTGCGCACCACGCCATCGCCGAGTTGCTGCTGCACCTCAAAGGTCAAACCGGCTTCCGCAGTAGAAGACCCCGCGTCTGCCAGTTGCAGCGCCTCATATACCTTAGGCATTTGATCGCGTGGAAACTCGATGTCGACCACCGCACCGATACACTGAACAATCTTTCCTTGACTCATTTTTAAGATTCCCCGTCTAAATTAATTTTGTATTTTTCAGCTCAAACCTTAACCGACTGCTGCCGCACCTTCAGGATTTGGTCTCGTCATAACGTTCGCGTAGCCTGTCCCGAGTTTACCGAAGGGCTCACATTAGCCTCGCCCAATCTTGCGCGCTCTGCATCAACCAACCGCTGCTGCACCGCTCACGATTTCTGAAATTTCGCGGGTGATGGCGGCCTGGCGCGCCTTGTTGTATACCAGCTTGAGCTCGCCGATCACGCTCTTCGCATTGTCCGATGCGGCCTTCATCGCCACCATCCGCGCGCTTTGTTCGGAAGCCATGTTTTCCACCACGGCCTGGTAAACCAGCGACTCGATGTAGCGCACCATCAGCTCGTCGATCACCTGCTTGGCATCCGGTTCGTAGATATAGTCCCAATTTCCCTCGGAGGTTCCCAGCTGCTCGCCGCTCAGCGGCAGCAATTGCTCGATGCACGGCTCCTGTTTCATGGTGTTGATGAAATGGTTGTAGCTGATATGGATCGCGTCAATCTCTCCAGCCGTGTAGGCATCCAGCATCACCTTTACGGCGCCGATCAGCTTTTCGATATGCGGCGTATCACCCAATCCGGTCAGGTTGGATTTGACCCTGGCGCCGATACGCGACATGAAACCCAGCCCCTTGTTGCCGACCGGGCAAACCACGATCCCCTTGCCCTCGCCTTCCCAAACCTTCATATGGCTCACCGCGAGACGCAGGACGTTGGTATTCAAGCCGCCGCACAACCCCTTGTCCGAAGTCACCACGATCAGGCCGACGTTTTTGACTTTTTCGCGTTTTTCCAGAAAGGAGTGCCTGTATTCCGGATTGGCGCGCGACAGGTGCGCAGCCACGGCGCGAATTTTTTCGGCATAGGGGCGCGCAGCACGCATCCGATCCTGTGCCTTACGCATCTTGGCTGCGGCGACCATTTCCATGGCGCGCGTGATCTTGCGTGTATTTTCTACACTCTTGATTTTCGCACGTATCTCTTTACTGCCAGCCATTTTCTACCCCGCCTTATAACCAGCCACTTAGCAACCGATTTTTGGTTGCTAAGTGGAATGGCTAGTTGTTTTATCAATAAACAGCCGTTGCCTTGAAGGTCTCAATCGCCGCAGACAACAGTTTTTCGTTGTCGGCATTCAGATCCTTGCTGGACTCGATCGCATCCATCAGCGCCTTGTTGCTGGATTTCAGGTAGGCATGCAAGGCCGACTCGAACGCCAGCGCCTTGGGCACCGCCACATCGTCGAAATAGCCTTTGTTGACGGAGAACAGCGTGACCGCCATTTCGGCAACCGACAATGGCGCATATTGCAACTGCTTCATCAACTCGGTCACCATGCGGCCGCGCTCCAACTGCTTGCGGGTTGCCTCGTCCAAATCGGAAGCGAACTGCGCGAAGGCTGCCAATTCACGGTACTGCGCCAATGCCAGCCGCACGCCGCCGCCGAGCTTCTTGATTACCTTGGTTTGCGCTGCGCCGCCTACGCGGGACACCGAAACACCGGCGTTGATCGCGGGACGGATACCGGCGTTGAACAAGTCGGTTTCCAGAAATATCTGGCCGTCGGTAATGGAAATCACGTTGGTCGGCACGAAGGCGGATACGTCGCCCGCTTGCGTCTCGATGATCGGCAATGCGGTCAGCGAACCGGTCTTGCCCTTGACCTCGCCCTTGGTGAAGGCTTCCACATAGTCAGCATTCACTCGCGCCGCACGCTCCAGCAGACGGGAGTGCAGATAGAACACGTCGCCGGGATAGGCCTCACGGCCAGGCGGACGGCGCAGCAGCAGGGAGATTTGACGGTAAGCCCAGGCCTGTTTGGTCAGATCGTCGTAAACAATCAGCGCGTCCTGTCCGCGATCGCGGAAGTATTCGCCCATGGTGCAGCCCGCATAAGGCGCCAGGAATTGCATCGCTGCGGAATCCGAAGCGGTTGCCGCAACCACGATGGTGTAACCCAGCGCGCCGTGCTCTTCCAGCTTGCGCACCACGTTGGCGATGGTCGAGGCTTTCTGACCGATCGCGACGTACACGCAGGTCATGTTCTGACCCTTCTGGTTGATGATGGCATCCACCGCCACAGCGGTCTTGCCGGTTTGACGGTCGCCAATGATCAATTCGCGTTGACCGCGGCCGACCGGAACCATCGAGTCGATCGATTTCAAACCGGTCTGCACCGGCTGATCAACCGACTTGCGCGAAATCACGCCCGGCGCAACTTTTTCGATCTTGTCGGTCATCTTGGCGTTGATCGGGCCCTTGCCGTCGATCGGCTGGCCCAATGCGTTCACCACGCGACCGCACAATTCCGGGCCGACCGGCACTTCCAGAATACGGCCGGTGCACTTGACCGTGTCGCCTTCGGTGATGTGCTCATACTCGCCGAGCACCACCGCGCCGACGGAATCACGCTCGAGGTTCAGTGCCAGTCCGAAGGTGTTGCCGGGGAATTCCAGCATTTCTCCCTGCATCACATCGGAGAGCCCGTGCACACGAACGATACCGTCAGTCACGCTGACCACCGTACCTTCGGTGCGCGCCTGCGTCAGTGCCTCGAAATTTTCGATGCGGCTGCGAATCAGATTGCTAATTTCAGAGGGGTTGAGCTTCATTACATTTCCTTATCTTGATCAATCCGTTATCAGGCCAGGGTGTTTGCCATCTCGCCAAGACGGGTGCGTGCGGAGCCATCGATCACCTTGTCTCCGGCGCGAATCACCACGCCACCCAGCAACTCTTTGTTGATTTTGCAAACCAGCTTGATTTCGCGGCCCATGCGCGCTTTCAGCGAACTAACAATCTTCGCCTGCTGCGCGGCAGACAACTCAAACGCGGAATCCACTACCACATTCACGGTTTTTTCTGCTTCCGCCCGCAAGGCCTCGAAAATGGCGGCGATTTCCGGCAGGATCAGCAGGCGTTGATTATCAACCAGCACCCTGACGAAATTATGCTGCTGGAGCGTTACCTGCCCACCCAGCAAACCCTCCATCAGGCTTTCGAGCTGTGCTTTGGTAACCCGCGGGCTGGTGACGACCGCGCGAACTTCCGGGTGAAAGACAGCCTCGGCGAGAGACAGCAATGCCTCCGCCCAGCCTTTCAGGTCCGACAGTTTTTGCGCTTCTTCGAATGCCGCCTGTGCATAGGGCCGGGCAATGGTGATGGCTTCAGACATGGCGTTCAGATTTCCGCGACTAGTTTATCGAGCAGGTCATTGTGCGCCTTGGCGTCGATTTCACGGCCAAGAATCTTGCTCGCTCCGGCCAGCGCAATTGCCGACACCTGAGTGCGCAACTGCTCTTTGGCGCGAAACACTTCCTGATCGATTTCGGCCTTGGCACCCACAAGGATGCGCTCGCCTTCGATTTTGGCTTTTGCCTTGGCTTCTTCAACGAGTTCACTATCGCGCTTTTCGGCATTGACGATGATTTCGCCGGCTTTTTCCTTGGCTTCACGCAAAATTTCTGCGGAACGCTTGGCAGCCAGCTCCAGATCATGTTTTGCCCGCTCAGCATCCGCCAAACCATCGGCAATTTGCTTTTTGCGTTGCTCCAGCGCCGCCATGATCGGGGGCCAGACAAATTTCATGCAGAACCACACAAACAGCGCGAACATGATCGTCTGTGCGAGAAGAGTTGCATTGATATTCATGCAAGCTACCTTTCTTAAATTATACGTTGTCGCTTATGACGAATTAGTGCGCCACAGCAAACAGAACATACATTGCGATACCAACTGCAATCATCGGCACCGCATCGACCAAGCCCATCACCACGAAGAACTGGGTGCGCAGCATAGGGATGAGTTCCGGTTGACGGGCAGCGCCTTCCAGAAAACGGCCACCCAGAATGCCGATACCGACAGCAGCGCCAAGCGCTCCCAGACCCATCATCAGCGCTCCAGCGATATACAGCAGTGCATTTGCCATTTCCATTTTTTATTTCTCCTATTGATAAAAGTGAAGTTTAGTAAAACCGTTTTTAATGATGTTGATTTAGTGATGTTCCTGGTGCGCCATATCCATATAAACAACCGTCAGCGTCATGAAGATGAAGGCTTGCAGCGTGACAATCAGGATGTGGAAAATTGCCCAGCCCAGCGAGAGCAGTATCTGCGACCCGTACAGGGTAGCGCTGCCCACCGACATGCCCGCCCAGGCGCCGCCCATCAGCGCGATCAGAATGAAAATCATCTCGCCGGCGTACATGTTGCCGAATAGACGCAGCGCGAGCGAAATCGGTTTGGCGATCAGGTTGACCCCCTCCAGCAGCAGGTTGACCGGCATACCCCACTTGCCGAACGGTTGCAGCGTCAGTTCGCCCACGAATCCGCCCAACCCCTTCATCTTGACGCTGTAGTAGAGCACCAGCAGAAACACGCCGATCGCCATGCCGAAAGTGGCATTCGGGTCGGTGGAAGGAACGATCTTGAAAAACGGGACGCCCAAAGCGCTCATCAACAAGGGAATGTAATCGATGGGCAACAAGTCCATCAGATTCATCGAAAGTATCCAGAAGAAGATCGTCAGCGCCAATGGCCCAACCATGTCGTTCTTGCCGGAAAACGAACCGCGCACGCTGTTGTCGATGAACTCGAGCGACCATTCACAGAAATTCTGCAGGCCGCCCGGTATGCCGCTGACCGCGCTCTTGGCGACGCTGCGGAACACGAGCATGACAACGGCGCCCAGTAGCAGGGACATGATGAAGGTGTCCAGATTGAGCGCCCAGAAACCCATCGCCTTGGCTTCCTCGGCACTATGCGCAATGCCCCAGGTACCGTCCGGCAATTGGCCATAGGTCAGGTTTTGCAAGTGATGCTTGATGTATCCTGCTGATGTGTGTACTTCGCTAGACATTTTTAGTCACTATCTCAGTCTAAATTCTGGTTTAATCTATTCAAAAATAATCGGGCAGCC
>JAUYGW010000233.1 GCA_030690245.1 Gallionella sp.
CTACGGATTATTTTCCTATTGAAGGAAAAATTGAATTTATCGATGCCGCCAGCCCGGCGGCATCGAGCCCGCAATTCGCCAGCATTTGCCCATGCTCGCCCTGTTCGATGAAGCTGTCCGGCAAACCGAGATGCAGCAGTGGCACCGCAACGCCATGCTGCGCCAGACATTCTGCCACGGCACTGCCTGCGCCACCCTGTACGGTATTTTCTTCCACCGTAACCAGCAACTCATGTTCGCGCGCCAGCTTCAATATCAGCCCGGCATCCAGCGGTTTGATAAAGCGCATATTGGCCACGCTCGCATCCAGTTGTTCTCCGGCCGCCAATGCGGGAGCCAGCATCGAACCGAACGCCAGGATCGCCACACGTTTGCCGGCACGGCACAATTCGCCTTTGCCCACCGGCAAGGCGCGCATCTCCCGGTTGATCGCCGCGCCCGAGCCGCAGCCGCGCGGATAGCGCACCGCGCTCGGCGTGTTCAACTGGAACGCGGTGTAAAGCATCTGGCGGCATTCGTTCTCGTCGGCCGGAGCCATTACAGTCATATTCGGAATGCAGCGCAGATAGGAAAGATCGAAGCTGCCCGCATGGGTCGCGCCGTCCGCGCCGACCAGCCCGCCGCGATCGATCGCCAATACTACCGGCAGGTTCTGGATCGCGATGTCGTGAATGAGCTGATCGTAGGCGCGCTGCAAAAAGGTCGAATAGATCGCCACCACCGGCTTGAAGCCGTCGCAGGCCAAACCGGCGGCAAACGTCAGCGCGTGCTGTTCGGCGATGCCCACGTCGAAATAGCGTGCAGGAAAACGTTCGGCAAATTCCACCATCCCGGAGCCTTCACACATCGCCGGCGTGATGCCGACCAACCGCTCATCCTGCGCCGCCATGTCGCACAGCCACTTACCGAACACCTCGGCATAAGTGGGTTTGGCGGGCTGCTCTTCTACCTGGGCAGGTTTGGCGGCGATACCGTTGGCCGGGTCGAACTTGCTCACGCCGTGATACAAAACGCAGTCCTGCTCGGCATGGGCGTAGCCCCTGCCCTTTTGCGTGACTACATGCAAAAACTGCGGGCCGGTAAGCTGGCGGATGTTGCCCAGCGTGTCCAGCAGCACATCCAGGTCGTGCCCGTCGACCGGCCCGATGTAGTTGAAGCCGAATTCCTCGAACAGCGTGCTCGGCGTCACCATGCCCTTGACGTGCTCTT
>JAUYGW010000251.1 GCA_030690245.1 Gallionella sp.
TAGAACGCCAGGGAGACCACCAGGAAGCGCAGGATGTAATCGGTGCGCAGGCGATCCCAGGCGCCGGACAGGGTCATCATGCCGTTCATCGCGCCGCCCCAGGACGGGATGATCATCGCCAGGGAAATCGCGGCGCCCAGGGAGCCGGTCCAGTCAGGCAACGAGGTGTATTGCAGATGGTGCGCGCCCAGCCACACGTAGCCGAACATCAGCGTCCAGAAGTGCAGCACGGACAGGCGATACGAGAACACCGGGCGGTTCGCCTGCTTGGGCACGAAGTAATACATGATGCCCAGGAAGCCGGCGGTCAGATAGAACCCCACCGCATTGTGCCCCCACCACCACTGCACCATCGCATCCTGCACGCCGGAGAAGATGGAGTAGGACTGGGTCAGGCTGACCGGGATGGCGAGGCTGTTTACCACATGCAGGTACGTGATCATGATGATCATGCCCATGAAGAACCAGTTGGACACGTAGATATGCGAAACCTTGCGAATCGCAATGGTCATGATGTAATTCAGCCCGAACGCGAGCCAGATAATGGCGATCAGGATATCAATCGGCCATTCCAGCTCGGCATATTCCTTGGATTGGGTGATCCCGAGCGGCAAGGTAATCACGGCCAGCACGATGATCAGGTTCCATCCCCAGAAGGTGAACCACGCCAGGTTATTGCTCCACAGCCTGGTTGAGCCGGTGCGCTGCACAATGTAGAAGCCGGTAGCCATCAGGGTGCAGCCGCCAAACGCAAAAATCACCGCGTTGGTATGCAACGGGCGCAAGCGCCCGAAAGTGATTTCGGCGATGTCGAAATTCAGAAACGGCCACGCCAGTTCCGATGCGATCCACACACCGAGAAACGTGCCCACCACCAAATAGACCACCGCCGCGATGGAAAACCACCTGACGACGCCCATATCGTATCTTACTGATGCCGCTTGAGTTGTCTCCACAATACCTCCCTGAAGCTATTTAAAAACGAATATGCTATTCGCCTCACTCACAACGCATGGGACTACAAGACATGCGTTGGCGATGGCCTACTGGAACGGCCTGGGGCGCGGCGTCTTATCCGTAGACGGCGGCAAGATCGGCAGCTTGAAATCTGGTTGTTTGCCGGTGAGCGTCTTCAGGAAGGCGACGATGTTGCCGATCTCGTCCTTGCTGAAATTGCGGCCGAGTTGCAGCCTGCCCATTGTGTCTACCGCTTCCTCCAGCGTCCAGACCGCACCGTCGTGAAAGTAGGGATAGGTCAATTCGACGTTGCGCAGGATCGGCACCTTGAAGTTCATGCGATCCGCATCCTGCTTGGTAACCGCAATCCGCCCTTCCGCCTTGTTGGCGGTCTTGTAAGCCCCGAATAAACCGAATTTCTGGAACGATCCGCCGCCCACGGCAGTGCCGTTGTGGCAGGCCACGCAACCGGCATCCTTGAACAGCTTGTAACCGGCCAGTTCGGTGCTGTTCAGTGCCTTCTTGTCGCCTTTCAGCCACTTGTCGAAGCGGGAGTCAGGCGTAACCAGCGTTTCCTCAAAGGCCGCAATGGCATCGGTCACCATGCCGATCTTGATATCTTCCGACCCGAACACGCGCTTGAATTCGGCGCGGTACTGGGGAATGGAGCGCAATACGTCCACCGCCAGTTCGTGAGTGAAGGCCATTTCTCCCGGGTTGGCGATCGGGCCGGCCGCTTGCTCTTTCAGATCCTTCGCACGTCCATCCCAGAACTGAGCCAGGTTCATGCTCGAGTTCAGCACGGTGGGAGAATTGATCGGGCCTTGCTGCCAATGGTCGCCAATGGATGTTTGCAAATTGTCCGTGCCGCCCATGCTCAGGTTATGGCAGGAATTGCAGGAAATAAAACCGGATTTGGATAGCCGAGGATCGAAGAAAAGCTTCTTGCCCAATTCCATCTTCGCCTTGTTCTTGACGGCGGCGGCAGGGATAGGCTGGATGGGTTCGTTGGATAACGCCCAGGAAGTCGAGATCGAAATAGCTATCAGTGCTGCTGTCAAAGTACCAAGTTTCATGATCATTCCTTTCACAGGGTAAGAAACACAAGAACGGACTTAAACTTTAGGTGGCGCAACAACCAATGTGTGCATAGTGTAGGTCACATTTTGCCGATAGGGAAGGCAATTCATTCCGCCCACCCTGCCAAAGAGTTTTAAGTACCATTCAAACGCCTGCCTTCTGCCAGAAGGTATTTTTTAAAATCCAGCACAGGCTATTCATCCTGGGCAAACCTGGATTTACTTCAAAAAAAAGGCCGTTCGCAACTAGGAGGTTCGCGCAAACGGCCTGCACAAACGCACGCTATCTAGCGTGCTGGGGGAGTAACTTGTTGCAGGTTCCTTACGCTTCGTATTTTCAGTTCAAACGCCGGAAGAAACCCTGACGTGCGTCAACCTTCTTGCCCGACATACCAACAACTCGGCATATCAACAAGAAGAGATGGCGCAGGGTGTGGCCGCCCGCCATGCCCGTTAGGAAAAAATCAGCGGGGATTCGGAATGCGCGGCAGCGGAATAACCTGCGCGGTAGGAGAATACGGCTCGCGCGCAATGGCGCTCAGGTGTCTGAGGTCATTCAAAATGACATGCCTGCGTTCGCTGACAAGCACTCCTTCTTCCTGGAAGCGGGTAAAGATGCGTGAGACAGTTTCTTCGGCGATGCCCAGATAATTGCCGATGTCGCCGCGTGACATGCTTAGAATGAACTGGGTAGGTGAGTAATTGCGCAGGGCAAAACGCCGCGACAGCGAAAGCAGGTAAGTCGCCAGCCGCTCTTCGGCATTTTTTTTTCCAAGCAGCAGCATCAATTCCTGGTTGTGCTTGATCTCCCTGCTCATCATCCTGAGCATCTGGTAATGCACCGACGGGATTCGCCGCGCCAGTTCCTCGAAGCATTCCACCGAAATTTCACATACCGATGTGGTTTCCAGCGCCATCGCCTCGCAGTTATGGCGTTTTTCGTCGATGGCGTTCAAACCGAGCAGTTCGCCCGGAACGTGGAAGCCGGTGATTTGCAGGCGGCCATCATCGGTGGAGATATAGGTTTTGACCGATCCGCTGCGGATCGCATAGACGTAAGTAAATTCCTCGCCGATGCGGTAAAGCACCTCCCCGCGTTTGAGGATGCGCTTTCTTTTCACGTAGCGGTCGAGCAGCGCCGTGTCCGCGCTGTCCAGCCCCATCGGCAGGCATAGCTGGTAAAGGCCGCAGTTCTGGCAGGATATTGGAATGCAGCCTGATTCTTGTACCGCTTGACGCGCCATATAGTCACTCCGATTGTTCAAAGACTAGTTGCCAACTTTTTCGATATTACGCTCATAACGTCCTCCATAGCGCTGCAACAGCTCGAGCATTGCAGAGGCCTTGTCCAGTGTCTCCTGATACTCCGCCGCCAGATCCGAATCTGCCACGATTCCACCGCCTGCCCAACAATGGATTCTATCGTTGTTATGCACCAGGGTGCGAATGGCGATATTGCTATCCATGTTGCCGTCAAAGCCGACATAACCGATGGCTCCGCAATAGACCCCGCGCCTGTCCGGCTCCAATTGTTCGATGATCTGCATCGCGCGCAGCTTGGGCGCACCGGTAACGGAACCGCCCGGAAAGCAGTCGCGCAACACGTCCAGCGCGTCGCGCCCTGCCATGAGCCGGCCTTCCACCGTGCTGACCAGATGATGCACATTAGCAAAACTTTCCACCTTGAACAATTCCGGCACGCGCACCGAACCGGGCACGCAGCTCTTGCCCAGATCATTGCGCAACAAATCCACAATCATCAGGTTTTCCGCGCGATCCTTGGGGTGGCTGCGCAAGTCTTCGGCGAGCAGGCGGTCTTGCTGCGCATCGCTGCCGCGCGGGCGCGTGCCCTTGATCGGCTTGGTCTTTACCTCGCCGTTTTGCACGCTGACAAAACATTCCGGCGACGCGCACAGAATCCGGGCCTGCGGCAAATTCAGAAAGGCCGCATAGGGCGCGGGGCTCAGGCTGCGCAACGCAAGATAGGCACCGAACGCATCGCCGTCGGCCTGCGCGCTGAAACGTTGCGCGAGATTGACCTGGTAGCAATCGCCCGCCTGCAAATAATGTTGCACCGACGCAAAGGCGGTCGCGTAGCTGGCAGGCGTGAAGTTGGAGGTAATCTGGCCATGCACATGGAAAGTGTCGGCGGGAAGCGGCGGAAGGCTTTGCAAACGGAGCAATATTTGCGGCAATAACTCTGCCGTTTCGGCGAAGCGCCGGTGCGACACCAGGCGCGCGGTGCGTTGCCGATGATCCAGCACGACCGCCCAATCGTAGATACCCACCGCCATGTCCGGCAGTTGCGCGGCAGCCGGCGCGATGCCCGGCAGGATCATCATGCGGCGCGCCAGATCGTAGCCCCAGTAACCCAGCGCGCCGCCGGCAAACGGCACATCTTCGACGGGTGCGACCGGTTCGCCCAATGCGCTGCGCAGCAACGCAAACGGGTCGCCTTGTTCCGCGCCTTCATTGAGCGTCAGCGTGTGGTGCGGTGCGGCGGCCAGGATGTCATAGCGCGCCATCCCGCCGCTATCCAGCCACACTGCCCAGGGCAAATCGGCCAGCGCGGCGTAATAGCGCGAAGCATCGGGTTGATAGGACAGCGGGGCGCTATAGAAACTCATTACTCGATCGTGGGTAGTGGCGGAATTCAAAAAGCGCAGGGGCAGGAAACCCGCACCGCCAAAAATGAAATGATCCTAAAAACCGCAGTTAGCCACAGATTTACACGGATACACACGGATAAAGCAATACATTGCGGGGTGTTGGCATTTAACCCAAATGGTGCAGGTAATAGTTGATGCAACCCATTGTTCATCGGTGTCAATCTGTGTTCATCCGTGGCTCAATTGCATTTTTCAGGATGATACCACCAGAGCCGCAGACGTCATCCGCAGCAATTTTTAAGGCTGATTGTCAGGAAAACCAGCGCAGCACGGCGGCGGAGCTCAGCGCCAGAGCGCCCAGGCCGCACAAGACCAGCCAGGCCTGCCGGCTGGATGCCGCCAAAGGATGCGCGAACAGTTGCCACGCCGCCAGGGTAAAGCCGAGCGCTGCGCACGCCATTTTCACGCCGAGCGCAGCTACGGCGATGCCGTGAATATCAGGGAACTTTCCGTAATAATAAAAGCTGATCGCGCCGAAAGTCGCCCCGCTTGCCGCCTGGATCGCCCAACCGATGAGCACGATCCAGGCAAGCCGGCGTTGCACCGTCGCATCGCGCCACGCAAGCGCGCAGGCCGCACCGCCCACCACCGCGACCGCCCCGAAATTATGGACGATCTGGGTGGCGGCGTAGGCAAGGTTTTGCCAGTCCATCGCTATTCTGCCGTGACCTTGATGCAGCGCTCCACACCGATTGGCGTGTGATTCTTGTTGACCATTCTGGCGCAGATTTCATGCATGCCGCGCGTCATTGGGTCGAGTGTGTAACTGCCCTTTTTTTGGCGCAGCAAACCCGTTTCCTTGCCATCCACGTAAAGATGAG
This sequence comes from Gallionella sp., assembly GCA_030690245.1. Lineage (GTDB taxonomy): Bacteria > Pseudomonadota > Gammaproteobacteria > Burkholderiales > Gallionellaceae > Gallionella. Next base: position 5,527 of record JAUYGW010000251.1, read on the forward strand.
CATGATCGCCACCGCCCCCCAGGGTGACTTCATAGTCAAGTTTGCTTTGCGCCCTGGCATCGAGTTTGGCGCCATCTGCGGGTGCAATGATGTCGATCTTGGCCTCGGCGGCCACCGCCAGCGGTGCGGTGAGAGTTGTAAGAGTGAGTAACAGCATAGACAGGTTGCGCATGATTTTCTCCTTCAGTGTGATGAGAAATGACCATAAACCCAGAGACACAATAGCGGTACGCGCCTATTGTGCCGGACATGCTAGCACTCCCCTTCAAATTATCAAGTCCCCTGCCATCCGCGCTGCACCGGCAATCCGGCATGATAAAATCCGCGCTTATTTTTCAGACAGCAAGCCATGAACCGCACACCTCACCCGATTGAGCAGCTCCTGCAACGACGCATCCTGATCCTCGACGGCGCGATGGGCACGATGATCCAGCGCTACAAGCTGACCGAGGAACACTATCGCGGCACCACGCTGTATGGCGAATACAGCGGCGTGCGCCGGAGCTTTGCGGAGCACAATGTTGACGTCAAAGGCAACAACGACCTGCTGTTGCTGACCCAGCCGCATATCATCGGCGGCATCCATCGCGAATATCTGGAAGCGGGCGCGGACATACTCGAAACCTGCACCTTCAATTCCAACTCCGTTTCGATGGCGGATTACCAGATGCAGCATCTGGTGTATGAGTTGAACGTCGCCGGCGCGAGACTGGCGCGCGATTTATGCGATGAATTTTCCACGCCGAACAAGCCGCGCTTCGTCGCGGGCGTGCTCGGGCCGACCGGGCGCACCGCGTCGATCTCGCCGGATGTGAACGATCCCGGCGCGCGCAACGTCACCTTCGACGAGCTGGTGGAAAGCTACACCGAATCGGTGCGCGGCCTGCTAGACGGCGGCGCGGACATCATGATGGTGGAAACCATTTTCGACACGCTCAACGCCAAGGCCGCGCTGTTCGCCATCGAGCGGTATTTCGAGCAACACAAAGTATGTGTGCCAGTGATGATTTCCGGCACGATCACCGACGCATCCGGGCGCACGCTGTCGGGCCAGACCACCGAGGCGTTCTGGAACTCCCTGAGCCATGCCAAGCCGCTGTCGATCGGCCTGAACTGCGCGTTGGGCGCGGAAATGATGCGCCCGTATGTGGAAGAATTGTCGCGTGTCGCAAGCTGCTATATCAGCGCGCACCCTAACGCCGGGTTGCCCAATCCATTGTCCGAAACCGGCTACGATGAGCTGCCGGAAAAAACCGCGCGGCTGGTAAAAGAATTTGCCACCAGCGGCTTCCTCAACATCGCCGGGGGCTGCTGCGGCACCTCGCCCGCGCACATCAAGGCGATTGCCGAGGCGCTGAAAGACGTGCCGCCGCGCCGCATCCCGGACATCGAAAAGAAGTGCCGCCTGTCCGGGCTGGAGCCTTTCAACATCGGCGATGATTCGCTGTTCGTCAACGTCGGCGAGCGCACCAACGTCACCGGCTCGAAGATGTTTGCGCGCCTGATCCTGAGCGGCGATTACGCGCAGGCGCTGGACGTGGCGCGCAATCAGGTGGAGAACGGCGCGCAGATCATCGACATCAACATGGACGAGGCGATGCTCGATTCGCAGGCCGCGATGGTGAAGTTCCTCAACCTGATCGCGTCCGAGCCGGACATCTCCAGGGTGCCGCTGATGATCGACTCGTCCAAATGGGAAGTGATCGAAGCAGGGTTGAAGTGCGTGCAGGGCAAGGCCATCGTCAACTCGATCTCGCTGAAAGAGGGTGAGGAGAACTTCATCAAGCATGCCACGCTGGTGCGCCGCTACGGCGCGGCGGCGGTGGTGATGGCATTTGACGAACAGGGGCAGGCTGACACGTTCAAACGCAAGACCGAAATCTGCCAGCGTTGCTACGATATCCTGGTGAACCGCGTCGGTTTCCCGCCGGAAGACATCATCTTCGACCCGAATATTTTTGCGATTGCCACAGGCATCGAGGAGCACAACAACTACGCGGTGGATTTCATCGAAGCCACGCGCTGGATTACCCAGCACCTGCCCTATGCCAAGATCAGCGGCGGCGTGTCGAATGTTTCCTTCAGTTTCCGTGGCAACGAGGCGGTGCGCGAGGCGATCCATACCGTGTTCCTGTATCACACCATCAAGACGGGCCTGACCATGGGCATCGTCAACGCCGGGCAGCTCGGCGTGTACGAAGAGATTCCGAAGGAACTGCGCGACGCGGTGGAAGACGTGGTGCTGAACCGCGGCCCCGATGCCGGTGAGAAACTGGTCACGCTGGCCGAGACGGTGAAGGGCGGCGGCAAGGCGCCAGTCGAGGATCTGGAATGGCGCAAGGGCACGGTGCAGCAGCGGCTGACTCATGCGCTGGTGCGCGGCATCACCACCTACGTCGTGGAAGATACCGAAGAAGCGCGCCTGCAGGCGAAGTTCCCGGTCGAGGTGATCGAAGGCCCGCTGATGACCGGCATGAACGTGGTCGGCGACCTGTTCGGCGAAGGCAAGATGTTCCTGCCGCAAGTTGTGAAATCCGCGCGCGTGATGAAGCAGGCGGTCGCGCACCTGGTGCCGTACATCGAGGCGGAAAAATTACGCACCGGCAACACCAGCGCCAAGGGCAAGATTGTGATGGCGACGGTCAAGGGCGACGTGCACGACATCGGCAAGAACATCGTCACCGTGGTGTTGCAGTGCAACAACTTCGAGGTGGTTAACATGGGCGTGATGGTGCCGTGCCAGCAGATCCTTGATACCGCGCGCGAGCACAACGCCGACATCATCGGCCTGTCCGGGCTGATCACCCCGTCGCTGGAAGAAATGGCGCATGTCGCGAAAGAGATGCAGCGCCAGGGTTTTACCATCCCGCTGATGATCGGCGGCGCGACCACGTCGCGCGTGCATACCGCAGTGAAGATCGAACCGAACTACCCGAGCGGCGCCACGGTGTACGTCACCGATGCGTCGCGCGCGGTGGGCGTGTGCAGCAACCTGCTCTCCGACACATTGCGCGACGAATACGTCGCAGGCATCAAGACGGACTATGCTGCGGCGCGCGAGCAGCACGAAGGCAGAAAAGAAAAGGCCGTGTACGTCACGCTGAAAGAGGCGCGGGCGCACGGGCTGAAGACCGACTGGAAGAAGTACACCCCGCCCAAACCGTGGCTGGCGGGCGTGCACAAGTTCGAGGCCTACCCGCTGGATAAGATCGCAGAATACATCGACTGGACGCCGTTCTTCCATGCGTGGGAACTGTCCGGACGCTACCCGAAGATATTGCAGGACAAAACGGTGGGCAGCGAGGCGCGCAAGCTGTTTGCCGATGCGCAGTCGATGCTGAAGAAAATCATCGACGAAAAATGGCTCACCGCAAACGCGGTGTTCGGCCTGTTCCCGGCGAATACGGTGAATAGTGACGACATCGAAATTTACGCCCCCGACACAAGCGAAGGGGACACGCGCAGGAAAGTGGCGATGACCTGGCACAACTTGCGCCAGCAAACCAAAAAACCGGACAATATCCCGAACTACTGCCTCGCGGATTTCATCGCGCCGAAAGAATCCGGCGTTGCGGACTACATCGGCGCGTTTGCGGTCACCACCGGTATCGGTATCGAGGCGCGCGTTGCCGAGTTCGAAATGCATCACGACGACTACAACGCGATCCTGCTCAAGTCGCTGGCCGACCGTCTCGCCGAAGCCTTTGCCGAACTGCTGCATGCGCGCGTGCGCCGCGAGTACTGGGGTTATGCGGCGGACGAAGCGCTGGACAACGAAGCGCTGGTCGCCGAGCAATATCGCGGCATCCGCCCCGCGCCCGGCTATCCCGCCTGCCCGGAACACAGCGAAAAAGGCCCGTTGTTCGAGCTGTTGCAGGCGCCGCTGAATGCAGGCATCACGCTGACCGACAGCTACGCGATGCTGCCCACCGCTGCGGTCAGCGGCTTCTACTTCTCGCACCCGCAGGCACAATACTTCGCCACCGGCAAGGTGGATCGGGATCAGGTGGAAGACTATGCGCGGCGCAAGGGCTGGAGCATCGAAGAGGCGGAACGCTGGCTGGCGCCGGTGCTGGGCTACTAGCAATTTCACCCAGCGAAAACTATTAGGAAACACAAAATGAAACGCATCACTTTTTTACCGCTGGCCTTGCTGTTGACTGCCGGCATTTTTTCAACCACGGCTTACTCCGAACAGGCCAAAACACAAAAGGGAACTAGCATCATGACTGAACTGATCAAAACCGATAACAAGCTGGGCGAAGGCGCAGAGGCGACCGCCGGCAACGATGTGCTGGTGCATTACACCGGCTGGCTGTACGACGAAGCTGCGCCCGATCACAAGGGCAGGAAGTTCGACAGCTCGCATGACCGCAGCGAACCGTTCGATTTTTCGCTCGGCGCAGGGGAAGTCATCAAGGGCTGGGACCAAGGCGTGGAAGGCATGAAAATCGGCGGGCAGCGCACGCTGGTCATCCCCGCGCAACTGGGTTACGGCGCACGCGGCGCGGGCGGCGTGATCCCGCCGAATGCGACGCTGGTGTTCGACGTGGAGCTGCTGGCGGTACGCTAGGTTCACCGCATACCCTGCAACAAAACCTGGTTTAACCACGAAGAACACGAAGTGCACGAAGAAAAACCAGAGGCTCCCCTTTGGGGCGAGTATTAAATCATACGACTGCATCAGAAACTTCGCGATCTTCGTGCCTTCGTGGTGAAATGATTTTTAAGGATAATTATGGAGAAACCTATGATGAAGCGCACTTTGTTTTTACCGCTGGCCTTGCTGCTGACCGCCGGAATTTTTTCGATTACCGCCTGCTCCAAACAGGCCGCGACACAAAAGGAAGCCGGTGTCGTGGCCGAACTGATCAAAACCGACACCAAGCTGGGTGAAGGCACCGAAGCGACCGCAGGGCGCAACGTATCGGTGCATTACACCGGCTGGCTGTATGACGAATCGTTTCTCAACCACAAGGGCAAGAAGTTTGACAGCTCGCACGACCGCAACCAGCCGTTCGATTTTCCGCTCGGCGCGGGACGCGTCATCAAGGGCTGGGATCAGGGTGTGGCGGGCATGAAGGTCGGGGGGCAGCGCACGCTGGTTATCCCCGCGCACCTGGGCTATGGGCCGATGGGCGCAGGCGAGGCAATTCCACCAAATGCGGCGCTGGTGTTCGATGTGGAATTGCTGGGCGTCCGTTAACCGGGCATTGTAAGTGCTGGTAGTTTCTACCCTCACCCCAACCCTGATGGAACAACTAGCCATTCGACTAAGCCCGTAAGCGGGCAAGACGCTGGTTATCTCCCTGCAAGGGAGAGTGGGTAAACAATGAACCAGATCCCGCATCCACTGCTGTTCACGGCGCTGTGTCGGTTGTATGCGGTGTATTTTACTTTTCGGGCGT
>JAUYGW010000265.1 GCA_030690245.1 Gallionella sp.
AGGACGTGTTCATCAACGCGGTGGGCGGCGTAAAAATCACCGAGCCGGGCGCCGACCTCGCGGTGATTCTCGCGATGGTCTCATCCCTGCGCAACAAGCCGCTGCCGGAGAAGCTGGTGGTGTTTGGCGAAGTCGGGCTCGCGGGCGAAGTGCGCCCGGTGCAGCGCGGCCAGGAGCGACTGCGCGAAGCCGCCAAGCTGGGTTTTACGCAGGCCATCATCCCCAAGGCGAACGCGCCAAAACAGAAGATCGCCGGCATCGAGATCATCGCGGTGGAGCGCGGTGAAGAGGCGGTGAACCGGGTGCGCTAATGCCGCTCAACGGCATTTTCAATGCGTCATGCAGGCTGGGAAAATCCGTGGAACTGATGCCGCTTACCGGCTGGAGAGTTTGCTTCTGCCTGTTTGGGCCTTTGTGTATACTTAACCGATTGCAAAATAATAAAGGTTGCGACGATGACTATTCCTGATAGCACGCTGCTGGAACGGAACAAGTTGTTCCGGGATATTGGCCTGGAGAGCGTTGAGCATATCCTGAAAGACTGTCAGGTAACCACCCTGAAAAGCGGCGCGACGCTGCTGGAAGCCGGTCAGGAGAACACCTCGCTCTATCTGGTGCTCGATGGCGAACTCCGCGTCTATCTGAACGGGCGGGGCCAGCCTGTGCATGCCGTACTGGGGGCAGGTGAATGTGTCGGCGAGCTGTCGCTGATCGATGGCGGAAATAGTGCGGCGCTGGTCATTGCGGCGCGGGATACGCGCATGCTGGTGGTGCCGCATGAGCTGGTCTGGGCCATGGTGGATAACTCGAATGGCATTGCCCGCAACTTGCTGGCTATTCTTGCCGGCCGCATCCGCAACGATAACCTGCTGCAGGTGACGACATCTGAACCCAGCCTCGAATTCGAAGTGGCCGCCCATATCGATACGCTGACGGGATTGCACAACAAGAACTGGATGGGCGAGGCGTTCTACCGCATGGCGCAGCGTTGTGAGCGCAGCGGGATGCCGCTCTTCCTGCTGGTGGCGGACATCGATCGCTTCAAGGATTTTAATGATAACAACGGCCATCTTGCTGGCGACAGCGTCCTGAAGGGAGTGGCGCGAATCATGGCGACAAACCTGAGGCCGCATGATTTATTGGGGCACCTGGGCGGCGACAGATTTGCCGTACTGTTGCCGGAAAAATCGTCCGATGGAGCCATGAAAATGGCCGAGCGCCTGCGCGAGGCGGTTACGGTGCCTGTGTTGCGCATGGATAAAAGCAGCGCGGCTGACAACGCCCAGGCAACGCTAGCGGAGCATGTCACGGTTTCGCTCGGCGTTGCTGCGGTGCTGCCCGGCGACACGCTGGATTCGGTGCTGGCAGCCGCCGATGGAGCGCTTCATCAGGCCAAGACGGACGGGCGCAACCTAGTGAAGATGGCGGCGGCGCACCGTTGAGCGGGGCCTAACGGCGCGTCCGGCTTTACGGGCAGATGCAAGCTGCAACGATAATAATGGGGGCGGGACGGTGGTAATTCTGATGCTTGTGGCGGTACTGGTCGTATTCCTGGTGCTGGCCTTCTTCCGCGCCTCTATCACCAGTTGGGTGCTGGCGATGATGGTGATCGTGCCGGTGGTGGCGATCCAGTCGCGCATTTCGGATGCCGCCTTGCAGGCGGTTTATCTGGCGCTGTTTCTGTTCATCGTGTTGTTCGGTATTCCCGTGTTGCGCCGCACGGTGGTCAGCGGCGCCGTCCTTAAAATCTTCCGCAAAATCCTGCCGCAAATTTCCGCTACCGAACAGGAGGCGATCGATGCCGGCACGGTGTGGTGGGACGGCGACCTGTTCAGCGGGCATCCCGACTGGAACAAATTGCTGGCCTTCCCCAAATGCGGGTTGAGCGCGGCGGAGCAAGCCTTCCTGGACAATGAAGTCGAGCAACTGTGCGCGATGCTGGACGATTGGGACATCACCCACAGGCGCGCCGATATGCCGCCAGAAGTCTGGCAGTTCATGAAGATCAAGGGCTTCTTCGGCATGATCATCCCGAAACGCTACGGTGGCCTGGAGTTCTCCGCACAGGCGCATTCGGCGGTGGTGAGCAAGGTGGCTTCGCGCAGCGGCACGGCGGCGGTAACGGTGATGGTGCCGAATTCGCTGGGGCCCGCCGAACTGCTGTTGCATTACGGCACGGATGAGCAAAAGGAAAAATATCTGCATCGTCTGGCGTATGGCCTGGAAGTGCCGTGTTTCGCGCTGACCGGCCCGTTCGCCGGGTCGGATGCCGGCGCGATCCCCGATTTCGGCGAGGTGTGTTACGGCGAATTCGCCGGGCGGAAAAACGTGCTGGGCGTCCGCCTGACCTGGGAGAAACGCTACATCACGCTGGCGCCGGTGGCGACGCTGCTCGGTCTGGCATTCAAGCTGTATGACCCGGAGCGCTTGCTGGGCGGAGAAACCGATCGCGGCATCACGCTTGCGCTGATTCCCACCGACACGCCGGGCGTGAAGATCGGCCGCCGCCACTTTCCGCTGAACTCCGCGTTCCTGAACGGCCCGACGCAAGGCCGGGAAGTGTTCGTCCCGATGGACTGCATCATCGGCGGCACATCGCGCATCGGGCAGGGCTGGCGCATGCTGATGGAATGCCTGGCGGCGGGGCGCTCGATTTCGCTGCCCGCCAGCAGCATCGGCGGCATGAAGCTGGCGGCGCGCACCAGCGGCGCCTACAGTCGGGTGCGCAAACAGTTCAAGACGCCGATCGGCAAATTCGAAGGCGTGGAAGAGCCGCTGGCGCGCATCGGCGCGCATACCTACATGATCGATGCGGCGCGCCGGTTCACCGCTTTGGCGGTCGACCTGGGCGAGAAGCCGTCGGTGATTTCCGCGATCGTCAAATACCACGCCACCGAGCGCGGGCGCATCGTCATCAACGACGCGATGGACGTGCATGGCGGCAAGGGCATCTGCCTCGGCCCGGATAACTATCTGGCGCGCGATTACCAGCAGACGCCGATCGGCATCACCGTGGAAGGCGCGAATATCCTGACGCGCAGCATGATCATCTTCGGCCAGGGCGCGATCCGTTCTCATCCTTACGTGCTGAAAGAGATTGCGGCGGCGCACGACCAGAACCACCAGCGCGCGCTGCATCAGTTCGACGAAGCCTTGTTCGGCCACATCAGTTTCGCGCTGGGCAACGCGGCGCGCAGCTTCGTGTTCGCGCTGTCCGGCGGGCGCGGCATCCCGGCGCCGCCGGGCGACGAAACCCGCCGCTACTACCAGCAATTGACGCGCTTCTCCGCATCATTTGCCCTGAGCGCGGATGTGGCGATGGCGGTCTTGGGCGGTTCGCTGAAGCGGCGCGAGAAAATTTCCGCGCGCCTGGGCGATGTGCTGAGCATGCTGTATCTGTGCTCGGCGGCGCTGAAACGCTTCGAGGACGACGGCCGCCCCGCTGAAGACCTGCCGCTGCTGCATTGGGCGATACAGGATGCGCTGTACCAGACCCAGCAAGCCTTCGGCGGTGTGATCCGGAACTTCCCGAACGCCCCGGTGCGCTGGTTGCTGGGCGCGCTGATTTTCCCGCTGGGCATGCGTTTATCCCCGCCTGCCGACCACCTCGGCCACCAAATCGCCACGTTGCTGATGCTGCCCGGCGCGGCGCGCGACCGCCTGACCGCCGGGATGTATCTACCGACCGACGAACAGGACGCGGTGGGCGCGCTGGAAGCGGCGCTCGCCAGCACGCTGCTGTGCGAGCCGATGCAGGCCGAACTGGAAAAGGCGCGCAAGACCGGCCAACTGAGCGCGCTGGAAGAATTGCCGCGCATCGCCGAGGCGCACGACAAAGGCATCATCACGGCGGAACAGGCGCTGCTGCTGGAACGCGATTACGCGCTGCGCCGCAAGGTCATCATGGTGGACGATTTCGCGCCGGAGGAGTTGCCGGCGGGAAGCAAATCCTGAAACAACGGCTAAACCACGAAGAACACGAAGATCACGAAGATCACGAAGATCACGAAGTTTTTTTCTAATCGCATTCCGATGCTTCGACTTTATCTTCGTGGTGAAGTGTTTTTTCCCAGTGTGAAAGGATGAAAGGGCAAGATGCAGGCACAACAAGATGATGTAATCACCCCGCAGCAGGCGGGCACGTTGCACGGGCTGTTCTTGGAGCGCGCGCGCCGCTCGCCGGACAAGGTCGCCTATCGCCATTTTAGTTCCGACATCACGCCCGCAAGCGGGCATGAGTCTTCTCTGAAACTTCGTTTTCAGCAGAATGTCTGGCGCGACATCACTTGGCGGGAGATGCTGGTCGAAGTGGCGCGCTGGCAGGCGGCGCTGGCCGGCTTGGGATTACAGCGCGGCGACCGCGTCGCGATCATGCTGCGCAACTGCCCGTGCTGGATGATGTTCGACCAGGCGGCGATGTCGCTGGGGCTGGTGGTCGTGCCGCTGTACACCGTGGACCGGCCGGACAACATCGCCTATATCGTCAACGATGCCGACGTGAAAGTGCTGCTGTTCGAGAACGCCGAGCAGTGGCAGGCCTTGCGCACGGTGCGCGACCGGCTCGGCGGCGTGAAGTGTTTTGTGAGCATCGACGCCTTGCGCAACGTTGCCGAGCCGCGCCTGAAATCCATCGCAGAATTTTTGCCGCCCACGGCGCAGTTGCAAGCGGGCAACCCTCACCCCAACCCTGATGAAACAACTAGCCATTCGACTAAGCCCGCAAGCGGGCAAGTCGCTGGTTATCTCCCGCAAAGTACCCCTCTCTCTAACTCTCTCCCGCAAGCGGGAGAAAGGACAAACGAGAAAGGCAATCTTGAACCCCCGGGCGAGGGGGCAAACGATCCGCTGCGCGGAACTTGCTCTGACGAGCTGGCCAGCATCATCTATACCTCCGGCACCACCGGCAAACCCAAAGGCGCGATGCTGAGCCACGCGAACATGCTGACCAATGCGCACGCCTGCCTGGATACTTTTACGGTGCACGGCGACGATCTGTTTTTGTCCTTTTTGCCGCTGTCGCACACCTTCGAGCGCACGCTGGGATATTACCTGCCGGTGATGACCGGCGCCACGGTCGCATTTGCGCGTTCCATCCCGCAGTTGTCCGAGGATTTGCAAACCATCCGTCCCACCATCCTGATTTCCGTGCCGCGCATCTACGAGCGCATGTATGCGGCGATACGCGCCAAACTGGACGAAGGCTCGCCGCTCAAGCGCAAGCTGTTCCACCTGGTGGTGGAAACCGGCTGGGCGCGATTCGAGCGCGAGCAGGGGCGCGGGTCATGGAAGCCGTCGTTCATGCTGTGGCCGCTGCTGCAAAAACTGGTGGCGCAAAAAATCCTCGATAAATTGGGCGGGCGGTTGCGCGTGGCGATCAGCGGCGGGGCAGCGCTCGCGCCGGAGATCTCGCGGGTGTTCATCGCGCTGGGATTGCCGGTGGTGCAGGGTTACGGCCTGACCGAGACCAGCCCGGTGATCAGCGGCAACCGCCTGGAGAACAACTACCCGGACAGCGTCGGCCAGCCGATCCGCGATGTGCAGGTGCGCCTCGGCGAACAGGGCGCGCTGCTGGTGAAGGGGCCGAACGTGATGCTGGGGTATTGGAACAACCCGGACGCGACGCGCGGCATGATAGACACAGAAGGCTGGCTGAACACCGGCGACGTCGCGCATGTTTCCAGCACTGGCCATCTCTACATCACCGGGCGCATCAAGGACATCATCGTCATGTCGAACGGCGAAAAAGTGCCGCCGAGCGACATGGAGATCGCGCTGCTGCACGACCCGCTGTTCGACCAGGTGATGGTGTTCGGCGAGGCGCATCCCTACCTGGTCGTGCTGGCGGTGCTCAATGCCGAGGCGTGGCAGCATTTCGCGCAGGAGATCGGCATCCGCACCGACATGCCGGAATCGTTGACCGACAGCCGCGTGGAGGCCAAGATATTGAGGCGCGTCGCGCGCAATTTGCGCGGCTTCCCGGGCTATGCCAAGGTGAACCGCGTGCTGCTGCTGCGCGAGCCGTGGAGCGTCGAGAATGGCCTGCTGACGCCGACCCTGAAGATCAAGCGCACCGAGATCGCGCAGCAATTCGCCGCGCAGATCAAGCAGCTCTACGAGAGGCGCTAGCCATGAGTGAAGACCAGCCGCAAACCACGACATTGCCGCAGCGCGAACCGACCCTGCGCATGGCCGCGATGCCTTCCGATTGCAACTACAACGGCGACGTGTTCGGCGGCTGGATCATGGGGCAGGTGGATATCGCCGGCAGCGTTCTCGCATTGAACCGCGCCAAGGGAAGGGTGGTGACCGTCGCGGTGAATTCCTTCATTTTCAAGCAGCCGCTGTTCATGGGCGACGTGGTGAGCTTTTATGCGCACATCGTCAAGGTCGGGCGCACCTCGATCACCGTGAATGTCGAGGTGTATGCGCAACGCGATCCGGAGCGGCCGACCTGCGTGAAAGTGACCGAGGCGACGCTGACCTACGTGGCGGTCGACGAGAACCGCAAGCCGCGCGTCGTGCCTGCGTTGTAGGTCGGGTTTAACCCGACATGGCGATGGTGCGGATGCCCAATGGAACAATAACCAAGAGGTCGTTATGAGCACGAATTTCCAGGTACGCAAGGTTGCGGTGCTCGGTGCAGGCGTGATGGGTGCGCAGATCGCCGCGCATCTGGTCAACGCCAATGTGCCGACCATCCTGTTCGATCTTCCGGCGCGCGAGGGCGAACCGAATGGCATCGTCAACAAGGCGCTGGAAGGCCTGAAGAAGCTCGACCCCAGCCCGCTGGCCAGCCCCGCGAAAGTGCAGTTCATCGCCGCAGCGAATTACGACCAGCATCTCGACCAGTTGCACGACTGCGACCTGGTGATCGAGGCGATCGCCGAGCGCATCGACTGGAAGTCCGACCTGTACCGCAAGGTCGCGCCGCACCTGGGTTCGCAAACCATCTTCGCCAGCAACACCTCCGGCCTGTCGATCAACCAACTCGCCGCAGCTTTCCCGGAGAACCTGCGGCACCGCTTTTGCGGCATCCATTTCTTCAATCCGCCGCGCTACATGCACCTGGTCGAACTGATTCCCTGCGCGCAGACCGAAGCGTCGCTGCTCGACCAGCTGGAGACCTTCCTCGTCTCCACGCTCGGCAAGGGCGTGGTGCGCGCCAAGGACACGCCCAACTTCATCGCCAACCGCATCGGCGTATTCTCCATGCTCGCCACCAAACACCACGCGCAGCAGTTCAATCTCGGCTTCGACACCGTGGATGCGCTGACCGGGCGCTATCTCGGCCGCCCCAAGAGCGCCACCTTCCGCACGCTGGACGTGGTCGGGCTGGACGTGTTCGCGCACGTGGTCAACACGATGCGCGAGAACCTCACCGACGACCCGTGGCACAAGCATTTCGAACTGCCCGGCTGGCTTGACCGCCTAGTCGGCGAGGGCGCGCTGGGGCAGAAAACCAAGAAGGGCATCTACCAGAAGATCGGTAAGGACATCCACGTGCTCGACCTGCACACCGACGCCTACCGCCTCTCCGACAGCAATATCGACGACGGCGTGTAAGACATCCTGCGCGAACGCGACTGGGCGAAGAAGCTCGCCGCGTTGCGCGCCAACCAGCATCCGCAGGCGCAGTTCCTGTGGGCGACGTTCCGCGACGTGTTTCACTATTGCGCGCTGCAACTGGGGCACATCGCCGACAACGCGCGCGACCTCGATTTTGCGGTGCGCTGGGGCTTCGGCTGGGACAGCGGCCCGTTCGAAATCTGGCAGGCGGCAGGCTGGCAGCAGGTGGCCGGCTGGATTGCCGCCGACATCGCCGCAGGCAAGGCGATGTCCGATGTTCGGCTGCCCGTCTGGGCCGCCGAGCCGAACCGCACCGGCGTGCATACCCCGCTAGGTTCTTTCGCACCACCAACGGCAGGCTCCCCTCATCTGCAAATGGGAGAGAGGTTGGGGGAGAAGGCCTATCAACCCCGCTCCACGCTTTCCGTCTACCGCCGCCAGCTCTTCCCCGACCGCCTGCTCGGCGAACCCGTGCATTACGGCGAGACCATCTTCGAGACCGCCGACGTGCGCCTGTGGCACACCGGCGATGACATCGCCATCCTGAGCTTCAAGACCAAGATGTACACCATCAGCAACGAAGTGCTGGACGGCATCCTGCGTGCGGTGGATGAGGCCGAGGCGCATTGCAGCGCGCTGATCCTCTGGCAAGTCGAAGCGCCATTCTCCGCCGGCGCCAACCTGCTGCAGGTGATGCAGGGCGTGCAGGAACCGGCACAGGACGCAGGCCTGTTCGGCAAACTCAAACAAGCCGCAGACCGCGTGAAATACACCGTCGCGGGCGGCGGCGGGCTGGGCGAAATCGTCAACGCCGCAACCGGCCACGTGCCGCATGTCGAAGCCGTGGTCGCCAAATTCCAGCAGGTGTCGCAGCGCCTGAGATACGCGCAGGTGCCCACCATCGCGGCGGTGTATGGCCTCGCGCTCGGCGGCGGCTGCGAATTCTCGATGCACTGCACGCGGATTGTTGCCGCGCTGGAAAGCTACATCGGCCTGGTCGAAGTCGGCGTCGGCCTGTTGCCCGCGGGCGGCGGCTGCAAGGAAATGGCGCTGCGCGCGGCGCAGGAGGCGCGTTATCTTTCGGGTGGAGGGGGCGGCGACATTTTCCCGCACCTCAAGCGCTACTTTCAGAGCATCGCAATGGGCGAAGTCGCCAAGAGCGCCGAACTCGCGCGCGAGATGGGCTACCTCAGGCAATCGGATCGCATCGTGATGAACCAGTACGAGCTGCTGCATGTCGCCAAACAGGAAGCCCGCGCGCTCACCGCCACCGCCTACCGCCCGCCATTAGCGTCGCACCAGATACCCGTCGCCGGACGCACCGGTATCGCCACCCTCAAGGCCGCGATGGTCAACCTGCTCGAAGGCCGCTTTATCTCCGAACACGACTATCAGATAGGTTGCCGCATCGCCGAGACCATGTGCGGCGGCGACGTTGACGCAGGAAGCCTGGTGGACGAGCAATGGCTGCTTGATCTGGAGCGACATCACTTCATGCAACTGCTGGCGACGCAAAAAACCCGTGATCGGGTGGAGTACATGCTGAAGAACGGGAAGCCGTTGAGGAATTAAGTTGATTTCGTTGGTTCAATATGAAAAGAAATAAGCGCGGCGAAATCTACATTTCTTGTCTGGCCTCGAATTATAAGCAGCCGATAGCTGTTTTAGTCGAACGTCTATTGACAGTTCAATTGTCTGATTCCCCTGACGGCAAACCACGCGAACCCGAGGTTGACTATGCGACAACTTTGGTTGTTATGTTGGTGCTTCAGTTTGAAGCATGGGTGTCGAGGGCGCGTCATTTTGATGGAGGAGTTCAAGCAGCTAATTCAGACAAGAAGAAATATGTTCTTCCTTGGATTGAATCGTTAAATGATCCAAGCTTAAAACCGATTATTTCCAGGCTGGAAGAAATTTATTTTCTTAGAGATGCGATTGTTCATAATCATATTTGGACATATACCCAAAGTTGGGTTCAGGGTAGCGCGCATTATTCAAACTTTGACCTTGATCGTACATGGCAAAGCAGTCCGAAAAAACTTAGTAATATCGTTAAAGGGAAGTTGCCGCTACCATCTTTTCCCCGTACGAAATTGTTGAATTTAATGGTTGTGCCAGGCTTCGTTGGACGCAAAGATGTAGCAATAGTTTTTAAGACGGTGAAGGATGCGCTAAAACTTTTAGATGAGCTAGGCCACCTTAAGATTGCTCCAAAAATTTCATATGTTCGCTTTGGTGAGAAATTGAGTTTTCCCTTTTGGAGTTTGATCGGTAAGATTCAGAAATCTTTTCTTGGGAAATTACGTACGGATGCGTAGCCTGCGTAGGGCGGATGAGCGTAGCGTTATCCGCCGAATGAATTACACCGCACAATTATTTTGAGGATGCACATACGGCGGAAGGCGCTACGCTTTTCCGCCCTACCGCCCTGCAACACAACGAGGAAATTTTATATTCGTAAAACAACATGACGATACCGCTCAACCCACAAGACGATTTCAACGAGATCACGCAACTGATCCACGCTGCGCGACAGCGCGCGGTGCAGGCGGTGAATACGGCGTTGATCGAGTTGTATTGGCAGGTGGGGCAGTTCATCAGCCGCAAGATCGAGCAGGCGGAGTGGGGCGACGGGGTGGTGGCGCAACTGGCCGAGCATCTGGCGCGCACCCAGCCGGGGCTGCGCGGTTTTACCTCTCGCAACCTGTTCGAGCGATATGGGGTCAGCATCGCAATAGTTCTTGATCTAATAGAAGGCTCACTGAGGCAGTTTGATATTCGTAAAACAACATGACGACACCGCTTAACCCACAAGACGATTTCAACGAGATCACGCAACTGATCCATGCTGCGCGGCAGCGTGCGGTGCAGGCGGTGAATACTGCGTTGATCGAGTTGTACTGGCAGGTGGGGCAGTTCATCAGCCGCAAGATCGAGCAGGCGGAGTGGGGCGACGGGGTAGTGGCGCAACTGGCCGAGCATCTGGCGCGCACTCAACCGGGGTTGCGTGGCTTTACCTCTCGCAACCTGTTTCGGATGCGGCAGTTTTACGAAGCTTACCGGGATGGGGAATTAGTGACAGCACTGCTGACACAATTGCCGTGGACGCATAACCTCAATGCAAGATAGGCGGTTGCCAGGTTTTTTGTAGGGGCGTATGGCAATACGCCTTGTCATGGACAACAAGGGGCGTATTGCCATACGCCCCTACGTATAGACAAAAAACATGTCAAATCAACCTGACGAACGTCACCGTCGCAGCCTTCGCCTGAAAGGGTACGATTATTCGCAGGCAGGTGCGTACTTCGTGACGATATGCGCCCATGGCAAGGAATGTCTGTTTGGTGAAATCGAGAGCGGTGTAATGCGATTGAACGAATATGGAGATATCGTGGCATCGGAATGGATGAAATCGGCGGAAGTTCGATCGGAAATAGAATGCGGTGAATTCGTGTTGATGCCGAATCATTTTCACGGCATCGTCCACATCGTAGGGGCGTATGGCAATACGCCCATTTTTCGTGATGAACAGAAAAAGGCGTATTCCCATACGCCCCTACGTCGCCATCGCGCAATGTTGGGGCAATGGTGCGTGGTTTTAAAGGTGCAGCAAGTAGGCGTATCAATGCAATTCGTAACACACCCGGTACCCCGGTATGGCAACGTAATTTTTACGAACATGTCATCCGTAACGATGACGATTACAATCGAATAGCTGAATACGTTGCCAACAATCCGCAACGCTGGATTGAAGATTCATTGCACCCAGAATTTGTTGTAGGGGCGTATGGCAATACGCCCTAACGTATGCAATACGCCCGAATTCCATTTGCCATAAATTAGGAGAGCGCCATGAGCAAACAAGTGCAGGAAGCCTACATCGTCGCCGCGACGCGCACGCCGGTGGGCAAGGCGCCGCGCGGGATGTTCCGCAACACGCGGCCCGACGACCTGCTGGCGCATGTGCTGAGGAGCGTGCTGGCGCAATGTCCGTCGCTCGACCCGGCGGCGGTGGGCGATGTGATCGCGGGCTGCGCGATGCCGGAGGCGGAGCAGGGGATGAACGTGGCGCGCATCGCGCTGTTGCTGGCGGGGTTGCCGAACAGCGTGCCGGGCATGACGGTGAACCGCTTCTGTTCTTCCGGCCTGCAGGCGGTGGCGCTGGCGGCGGACAGGATTCGTTTGGGTGAAGCTGACGTGATGATCGCGGCGGGTACCGAGAGCATGAGCATGGTGCCGATGATGGGCAACAAGATTGCGTTCAATCCGGCGATATTCGAGGATGAAAATCTCGCCATCGCCTTTGGGATGGGCATCACTGCCGAGAAGGTCGCGGAGCGCTGGAAGGTTTCGCGCGAGGCGCAGGATGAATTCGCCTTCCACAGCCACCAGCGCGCATTGCGCGCGATCGCTGGCGGCGAATTTTGCGACGAGATCACGCCCTACCGCATTGAGGAGCATCAGCCGGATTTGAACTCGCGCAGCGTGGCGGTGAAGGCGCGCGAAGCGGCGCAGGACGAGGGGCCGCGCGCCGATACGTCGGTCGAGGCGTTGGCGAAGCTCAAGCCGGTGTTCGCGCAGCGGGGCTCGGTCACCGCGGGCAACAGTTCGCAGATGTCGGACGGTGCGGGCGCGGTGCTGCTGTGCTCCGAGGCCGCGCTGAAGCGCTACAACCTCACGCCCATCGGCAAGTTCCTCGGCTTCAGCGTCGCGGGCGTGCCGCCGGAGATCATGGGCATCGGCCCGAAGGAGGCGATCCCGCGCGTACTCAAGCAGGTGGGCCTCACGCTTTCCGACATGGGCTGGATCGAACTCAACGAGGCCTTCGCCGCGCAATCGCTGGCGGTGATCCACGATGTCGGCCTCGACCCTGCCATCGTGAATCCGCTCGGCGGCGCGATCGCGCTCGGACATCCGCTCGGCGCGACCGGCGCGATCCGCACTGCGACGCTGCTGCACGGCCTGCGCCGGCGCAAGCAAAAGTACGGCATGGTGACGATGTGCATCGGCACGGGCATGGGCGCGGCAGGGATTTTCGAGGCATTGTGAGCAACGGACTGGCAGCGGAACTGAACGACGATTGCCATTCAGCCAGGATGGATCGCGCCGCGCTGCAACGCACGATGCAGGCACAAGGCGAGGTGTGGCAGGGGCTGGTGACGGAGCGTTGCACGCACTTGTTCGCCGATGCGCCAGTGTTTGTAACGGCTGCGCAGATGCGGCAGATGCGCGAGGTGATCGAGGCGGTGGAGCGGGTGGTGAAGCTTGATGGGTGGATGCGCGAAACCCCTCTCCCTAACCCTCTCCCTAACCCTCTCCCTTACCCTCTCCCTAACCCTCTCCCTGTGCCCTCTTCTCAATCCTCTCCCGCAAGCGGGAGAGGAGGCGAACGAGAAAGGCAATCTTCAATTCCTGCGGGAGAGGGGACAATCGTCGCCTCATCGGCGCAGAATAATTCCCTTGGTGTGTTCTACGGCTATGACTTCCATCTCAACAGCGACGGCGCGCATCTCATCGAGATCAACAGCAACGCGGGCGGCGGATTCCTGAATGCGCTGCTGCTCGACAGCCAGCGCGAGACCGGATGGCCGGGCGTAGCGGCGGCACAAAAAAACCTCGAACAGGTGTTCCTTGAGATGTTCCGCAACGAGTGGCGGCTCGCAGGTGGCGATGCGCCGCTGCAAACCGTCGCCATCGTGGACGAGCAGCCGGAAACGCAATACCTATATCCCGAATTTTTGCTGGCGCAGCGCATGTTCGAGCGTGCCGGGATTGCGGCCTACATCGCCGATCCCGCCGCGTTGCAGGCGCGCGGCGATGGCCTTTATCTTGATGGGCAAAAAATTGATCTGGTGTACAACCGCCTGACGGATTTTTCCTTGCAGCAGCATCCCGCGTTGCGGCAGGCGTATCTGGAGGGCAGCGCGGTGCTGACGCCCGATCCCGCGCACTATGCGCAGTACGCCGACAAGCGCAATCTGGCGCGGCTGACCGATGTGGAGGCGTTGCGTGCGCTCGGCGCAAGCGAGGCCGATATCGCTACATTGCTTGCGGGTGTGCCGCAGACCATCGTGGTGGAAGCGGACATGGAAGCCACGCTGTGGGCGGAACGCAAGAGTCTGTTTTTTAAGCCGAGCAGCGGCTATGGCAGCAAGGGTGCGTATCGCGGCGCAAATCTTACGCGCCGTGTGTTCGGTGACATTATGCAGGGCGGTTATGTCGCGCAGCGCATGGCCGCGCCGGGCGAGCGCAGCGTTTGCGTGAATGATGGCGAGCCTGTTTCGCTCAAGTACGATATGCGCTGCTACGTTTACGAAGGGCGGGTGCAACTGGTTGCGGCGCGGCTCTACCAGGGCCAGACCACCAATTTCCGCACGCCGGGCGGCGGCTTCGCGCCGGTCTGCCTGGTGGGGTAGAATGCGCCGCATAGTACCTTTTTGAAGGGTTGGTTATGTTCCGGAACAAGCTGGGGTTGCCAAGCACGCTGTTGCTGGCTCTTTTTCTGTTCGGCCTGCCGCAGGCGGCAGTGGCTAGGGATTTGTCCACCTTGCAGACGGCGCTGCGCATCGCACAGGATGAGGTGAAAGCCGCCGGAGCGGAGCGCGATGCCGATGCGAAACGCGTGGCTGTGATCAAAAAGGAAATGGAACGGTTGAAAAAACAACTGGAAGCCGAGCGGAAAAAAGCCGCCCGGTCGGAAAAACGCTATGTTGAAAGCAAGAAGCAGTCTGACAAGGCGCAAGCTGCTTTTGATCAGGCCTGGAAGCAGCGGTAACCGGGCAAGGACATGACGCTCTATGCATTTCTCGCGATAGGAATCGGCGCAGCCGCAGGCGCATGGCTGCGCTGGGGCTTCGGGCTGTGGTTCAATCCGGTGCTGCCGGAATTGCCGCTCGGCACGCTCGCGGCCAATCTGGTCGGCGGCTACCTGATCGGGTTGGCGATCGCATTTTTCATGCAGCATCCGACCCTGTCGCCGGAATGGCGGCTGCTTGTCATCACCGGCTTTCTCGGCGGGCTGACCACCTTTTCCACTTTCTCGGCGGAGACCGTCACCCTGCTGTTGCGCGGGCAGTATGCGTGGGGTCCGGCCATCATCGCGGCGCAT
>JAUYGW010000272.1 GCA_030690245.1 Gallionella sp.
CGCTGTAAAAGGTTCGCGTGCAGCTCACGCAGCGAAACCGCCTTTAACCCAGACAATCCATTGGGGCGTAGGTCGGGCTTCAGCCCGACATGTCGGGTTGAAACCCGGCCTACAACCCATTGATCCTTAAAACCGTAGTTCAATCAGCAGATTACGCAGATTTACACAGATTTGAAGCAGTTGCCGCTAATTGATGCATCACCCGAATGGTTCAGAGCAAGGGCGAGCTTGGTCGCCCCGGTCAAATTTTGCGCTAATTTTGCGTCCTTGATGACGGTGTAATCGGCATCGGTAGCCAGACTCTGGGATTTTGCGAGATTCGTGTTCGAAGTGACCAGGATAGTCTTGATATTGCGGTTTTTGGAGGCGGAAAGTTTGAGTGCGCCGATTATGGCAATGCCGTTCAACACGGGGATTTCATTGGTGGTGATGAGCAGATCGAAGGGTTCGGTGAGAACGCGCATCAGCGCGGTATACCCATCGGCCATGACTACTGAGCGTAACGGTAATTCTGCCAGGGCTTCCAGGTAGATTTGGGTCAAGAGCTTCGAATTGTCGATGATCAGCACAGTGAACTGTTTTTGGGCGAGTTGTTTGCGCAGTCCGTTCAGCCG
Source organism: Gallionella sp. (assembly GCA_030690245.1). Lineage (GTDB taxonomy): Bacteria > Pseudomonadota > Gammaproteobacteria > Burkholderiales > Gallionellaceae > Gallionella. The sequence continues at coordinate 615 of JAUYGW010000272.1, forward strand.
TTCTTCGGTCTGCGGGAAGCCGGTATTCCCGGCATGAACCTGCCCCAGCGTTATCCGCAGCAGGTCGACGTAATCCAGGCTGATGGTGATCAGCGCAGGAGTGTACTTTGCGCCGCCGTCGGTGGTGTTCAGCAGGTCTTCCAGTTGGTGGCAGATGGTGGTGATGATATGCAGGCCAAAGGTGCCGCCACTGCCTTTCAGGCTATGGATGATGCGATAAAATTCGTTGAACGACTCGCTGTTGGCCCCGGTCTTTTCCATGGCAACCAGCAACTGGTCGAGACGATCCAGTTTTTCCGGTATTTCCTCCAGAAAGGTATTGCGCAGTTGCAGCAGCATCTGCTGAAAGGTGTCGGAATTGATAGAGCTCATTTGGTGTTGTAGGCAGGAAAAGAGGTTTCGAATAACCAAATCGCTCGGTGATGTAGTGGTTCCAACATAACGCGCTACGCGCATTAGTCTCCACCGCTACATTACGGGCTACGACTAACCTAAAGGTAAGTCTGCGCCGCTATATCACTGGGCGATTAACCAAATCGTCCAGTGATATAGTCTTCAGTCTCCTTGCGCTTCGGATTGGTGAACACCGTGCTGGTGTCGCCGAACTCGATCAAATCCCCCAGGTACATATAGGCGGTGTAATCGGAAACACGCGCGGCTTGCTGCATGTTGTGCGTGACGATGACGATGGTGAAGTCTTCCTTCAGCTCGTCGATCAGTTTTTCGATGTGCGCGGTCGAGATCGGGTCGAGCGCCGAGGTTGGTTCATCGAGCAGCAATACCTGCGGCTTGACGGCGATGGCGCGCGCGATGCACAGGCGCTGTTGCTGCCCGCCGGACAGGCTGGTGCCGCTTTGTTTGAGCTTGTCCTTGGCTTCGGTCCACAGCGCGGCTTTGCGCAATGCCCATTCGACGCGCTCTTCCATGTCGTGCTTGTTCAAACTTTGATAGAGCTTTACACCGAACGCGATGTTGTCGTGTATGGACATCGGAAAGGGGGTGGGCTTCTGGAATACCATGCCAACCTTTGCGCGCAGTTTGTTAAGGTCCT
>JAUYGW010000274.1 GCA_030690245.1 Gallionella sp.
GCGCAGGCGTTTGCGGCAAGCGTGCTGCTGATCCTCGCACCGCTGGCCCTGTCGCGTTGCCGCCGCACCTTGCCCGGCAGGCCGGTGGTGCTGTATTTCCTCGCGATCGGTTTTGCCTTCATGTTCATGGAAATCGCCTTCATCCAGAAATTCGTGCTGTTCCTGGCCCACCCGCTGTACGCCGTGGCGGTCGTGTTATGCGCCTTCCTGGTCTTCGCCGCCGTGGGAAGCTGGATGGCGGGAAGCTGGCTTGCCGCGAACAAAGTCACGCTGGCGGTGATCGCGATGGGCGTGTTGACGCTGCTCTATCTCGCCATCCTGCCGGGCCTGTTCCAGGCGCTGATCCATCTGCCCGATGCGGAGAAGATCATCATCTCCGTCGCGCTGATTGCGCCGCTGGCGATGTGCATGGGAGTGCCTTTCCCCACCGCCATGACGCGCCTGGCGGACACGGCCGGGGATTCCATTCCCTGGGCATGGGCGATCAACGGTTTCGCCTCGGTGGTGGGAGCCGTCCTCGCCGCCTTGCTGGCAATCCATCTGGGCTTTGCCGCGGTGATTTTGCTGGCGGTGCTGATTTACGCTGTGGCCTGTGCAGCGTTGAGGAAATTTGCCTGATCGATCTATTTTCTAGTACAACCTATGCCGCAATCGGCATCATGTGTTCCAGTTGATCTTCAATTGTGCTGCGTGCTTCGCGCAATTCGTATTCGTCCTGCAGGCCCATCCAGAATTGCACGGAAGTGCCAAACACCTTTGCCAGACGCAGTGCGGTATCCGCAGTGATGCCGCGTTTGCCCAACACGATCTCGTTGATACGGCGCGGCGGTACACCTATTGAATTTGCCAGCCTTGTTTGGCTGATTTCCATCGGGCGCAGAAACTCTTCGAAGAGTATTTCGCCGGGATGTATGTTGTGTAATTTGCCCATTTCCATCTCCTTAATGGTAGTCGACGATCTCGACCGCATCGGGGCCGTTGCCCGTCCACACAAAACAGATACGCCACTGATCATTGATGCGGATGCTGTGTTGACCTTTGCGATCATCTTTCAATGCTTCGAGCCGGTTGGCGGGCGGTATCTTTAAATCAATGAGCGTTTGCGCCTTGTCCAGCATGAAAAGTTTTCGCAAGGCAACTTGCTGAATATCGCGCGGCAATCTGCGCGACATCTCGCCCCGCCAGATTTTCTCAGTTTCTTTGGATGCAAATCCGATGATCATGCGCCAGCATAACGAATATCGTTATACCGTGCAACTGGCTATTCCGCCTCCTATGCGTTGCTATGGCCGATGTATGAAAAAGATAGAACCTCGATATCGTTCAGTCCGACCACTTCGGCAAGCTCAGGGTAGGCATGTCGGGTTAAAACCCGACCTCCTGATTTTGTGAGGGTGCAATGGCCAATAAACCATCTGGGTTCGTTGTACAGGGAGGAAAGCCGGCCTCTGTCTATCCTTCCTGTAGCACGCCGTCCACCAGCCGCAAACGGCGCTGCATTCGCCCTGCCAGCTCGTAGTCGTGGGTGACGACGATAAAGCTGGTGTTGAGCTTCTCGTTGAGTTGCTGCATCAGTTCGAACAGGGCTTGCGCGCTGTTGCGGTCGAGGTTGCCGGTGGGTTCGTCGGCCAGCACGCAGGCCGGTTCGGTGACCAGCGCGCGCGCCACCGCGACGCGCTGGCGCTCGCCGCCGGACAGTTCCGAGGGATGATGGCGCAGGCGATGCGCCAGCCCGACCTGTTCCAGCATCGCGGCGGCGGGCGGTTCGGCCTCGGCGCGTTTCATGCCGCGGATCAGCA
>JAUYGW010000278.1 GCA_030690245.1 Gallionella sp.
TGACACTCCTTGCAGCAAAGAGAGATCGACATCCTGCCCGAGTGCCAGCACCAGCGAGTCGGCCGCTATGGTCTCGAATTCGCCGGTGGGTTGCGGGAATCCCTTGTCGTCCAGCTTCATCTTCTCGACGGTCAGACTGCCTTCATCGGCGTGCTTGATGGTGGACAGCCACTTGATCATGATCCCTTCCTGCAACGCCTCTTCCACTTCGAAATCATGCGCAGGCATTTTTTCGCGGGTGCGGCGATAGACGATGATGGCTTCGGTCGCACCCAGGCGTTTGGCGGTGCGCGCCACATCGATGGCGGTGTTGCCGCCGCCATACACCACAACGCGCCGCCCCAGCATCGGCTTGTCTTCGCCTTCCATGCTGCGCAGCACCGAAACGGCATCGATGACCCTGGCGGCATCTCCCGCCGGAATATAGGCGCGTTTGCCGATGTGCGCGCCGACCGCGAGGAAAGCCGCGTCGAATTTTCCGGCACGCATGCTGTCTTCGATGTTCGCCACTTTGGTGTTGAGTTTGAGCGTGACTCCAAGATCAAGGATGCGTTGCACTTCGGCATCCAGCACGTCGCGCGGCAGCCTATATTGGGGGATGCCGAAGCGCATCATGCCGCCCGTCAGCGGACCCGCTTCGTGTATCTCCACGCTGTGTCCGAACCGCGCGAGATGGTATGCGGCGGACAATCCGGAAGGCCCGGCACCGACCACCAGCACGCGCTTGCCCGAACGTGCAGCAGACTTGTCGAACTGCCAGCCGTGCTTGATTGCCTCGTCGCCGAGAAAGCGTTCGACAGAATTGATTCCAACGACGCTATCCAATTGTCCGCGATTGCATGCGCTTTCGCAGGGGTGGTAGCAGACGCGCCCCATGATGGCGGGAAATGGATTGTCTGTGGTCAACACACGCCAGGCTTTTTCATAGTCGCCTGATTCGGCATGGTACAACCAGCCCTGTATGTTCTCTCCGGCAGGACAGCCCGCATTGCACGGCGGCAGCCTGTCCAGATACACCGGCTTGTTGGTACGCCACGATCCGGTGTGATTGGCCAGCGAGGAGCCGGGGGCAAGAGTGATTGCGAATGGCTTATCCATCACAGCGCCTCCTCTTCCTGAAGCATGCCGTACTTGCGGATGTTGTGGTCGGCACGCGCCTGGATTCGGGCGATCACTTCCAGCATGGGCTTGGCACCGAACAAATGCGCGAAGCGTTTTTGCGGCTTCAGATATTCCTCGACCGGCACTTGTCTGCGTATCGGTAGCGCGCTGACCAGTTCGCCATGCTCCGCTTCGAACACCGGAAACAAGCCGGTCTCATGCGCCAGTCGCGCGATGCGGATGGTGTCATGCGAAGCCGTGCCCCAACCCAGCGGGCAAGGCACGAAGATGTGGATGTAGCGCGCCCCGCGAAATTCCATCGCGCGTTTCACCTTGGCTTCGAGGTCGCGCAGATCGGCCACTGTAGCCGTGGCGACGTAGGGGATCTCGTGCGCCATCGCAATCGCGGGAACGAACTTGCCCTGCCCGAAAACATTGCCGGGGTTCGGCCCCACCGGCATGGTGGTTGCCGTGCGCGCGGCGGGTGGGGTGGCCGAGGAGCGTTGCACGCCGGTATTCATGTACGCCTCGTTGTCGTAGCAGATATACAGCACATCGTCATTGCGCTCGAACATGCCGGACAGACAAGCGAAACCGATGTCGGTCGTGCCGCCATCGCCGCCCTGCGCGACCACCCGCACTTCGTTGCGGCCCTTGACCTTCAGCGCCGCAGCGATGCCGGTCGCCACCGCTGCGGCGTTACCGAACACCGAGTGCATCCATGGCAACTGCCATGAGGTTTCCGGATAGGGCGTGGTAAAAACCTCCAGACAGCCAGTGGCATTGACTGCGATCAACTGCGAGTCGGTCGCCTCCATCGCCGCATCCAGCGCGTAACGCGCGCCCAGCGCCTCGCCGCATCCCTGGCAGGCACGGTGTCCGGAGTTGATCGCATTGCTGCGATCCTGATGTGACTGGACGCTGCGCTGCTCTGGGTCCAGCAAGCGGTTGCCGACGGTGAAGGTGCCGGTCTGGTAAAACTTGATAGGTTGGAATGACAAATGACCTCCTTAGGCGATCCCCATCATGAAATTCTGGAAGCGACCGTGCCGATGTCGCGCAGCATGTTTTCCGCCGCAGGCCCGGAGCGACGCATATCACGCTCGCGCGCCAACTGTTTATTGACAACACCCCAATCCAGATCCAGAAAGGTCAGCGGTTGAAGTGCATCCTGTTCCGCCTCGCGGAACAATTTGTGCAAAGATTTGCGCGTGATCGCGCGACCGCCCAGCCCCGCCACCACCGTGTAGCCGTGCAACTGTATGCCGGACAAAGCCATGCGCACATCGGTGGAGAGTATCCCGCCGATGCCCACCGCCAGACTCTTCTCCAGCACCACCACGCGTTTGGCGTGCTGCAACGCTGCACGCACCTGTACCAGCGGGAAAGGCCGAAAACTGGTGATGCCCAGCACGCCGATCCTGTGTCCGTCATCACGCATCTCGTCGACGGTGTCCTTGATAGTGCCCAGCACGGAGCCCATCGCCACCACCATAGTCTCGGCATCTTCGGCACGATAGGTGTGCGTCAGGCCACCGGTATCTCTTCCGAATATCTGCTTGAATTCAGCCGCCAGTTGCGGAATCCGCTCCAGCGCCTGCATCTGCTTGGCGTGTGCCAGATAGCGCACTTCCATGAACGCTTCCGGCCCGACCATCGCGCCGATCGAAACCGGCTCGCGCGGGTCCAGCACCTGGCGCGGCTCGTAAGGCGGGAGATAGTCATCCACCTGTTGCTGCGTCGGCATGTCCACGCGCTCGTAGGCGTGAGTCAGGATGAAACCATCCATGCACACCATCACCGGCAGCGATAATTCTTCGGCCAGCTTGAAGGCTTGAATGTGCAGGTCCAGCGCTTCCTGATTGGTCTCGGCGAACAGTTGCATCCAGCCGGAATCGCGCTGCGATAGAGAATCTGAGTGGTCGTTCCAGATATTGATCGGCGCACCGATGGCACGATTGGCGACCGTCATCACGATCGGCAGGCCGAGGCCGGATGCGTTATAGACCGCCTCGACCATATACAACAAACCCTGGCTGGCAGTGGCGGTGTAGGCGCGGGCACCGGTGGCAGATGCACCTATGGCGACCGACATCGCGGCGAACTCACTCTCGACATTGATGAACTCACACTTGGCCAGTTCGCCACCCTTCACCATTGCCCCGAGGGCCTCGACGATGTGTGTCTGCGGGGAAATCGGGTAGGCGCAGATCACCTCGGGGCGGCACAAGGCTATGGCTTCGGCAACGGCGCGGGAACCTTCGATTTGCTTAAGCATGTTGTGCCTCCTCCGCCATCCCGGCCTTGATAAGGTTGTAGGCTTCGCTAGCTGCGGCGATGTTGCCATCCGCCACATTGCCGGAAAATTTCTCGCCTATCGCCTTGTGCACCGACTCCAGGCGGATCAGCCCGGAGAGCGCGGCAAACCCGGCGATCAGAGGCACATTGGGTATCGGGCGACCGATATGTTTAAGGCTGATTTCGGTAGCAGCTATCGTACAAAGACGTTCTGCAGGCCTGCCGCTGATAAAGTCACTCAAGCCCAGCGCCTCGAAGCTGCGATTGGTATTGAGCAAGACATAACCGGCCTGCTTGAGGCCGGCGAACACATCGACCTGATGCAGCAGCGTGGGGTCTTGAATGAGGATGGCGTCCGGTTCCATGACAGGCTCACGCAAGCGTATCTCCTTGTCGGTGATGCGGCAGAATGCCACCACCGGCGCACCCATGCGCTCCGAACCGAAGCTGGGGAAAGCTTGCGCGTGCCGCCCTTCCAGAAATGCCGCGACAGAAAGCATCTCCGCTGCTGTCACTACACCCTGCCCGCCGCGACCATGTATCCGCACCTCAAACATATCCGTTCTCCCGCATAGTTTCGCTGTGAGTCGCTAACCCCACTGTCATTCGAATGTCAGCGAAGTCCCGCCAATATTGCAGGGCGGATTCCATGTGATCTTGATGCAACCCCTTGCAGGGCATGATTTACACCAAAGGCAGGCAATCCACTGATGAAACAACCAGCCATCTGACTAACCCAGCAAAAGACGCTGGGCAAGTCATTGGATATCTGCGAGGTAAATTCGCACCTACGCGAAATCAACCGGCTGCCGATACATCGAACGGATTCAGGAATCATCAGATGTTCCGTCCAAAGTCTCACGCTCGAGATAATCGGGTATGGCACACGACCAGTGTAATTCTTCTTCGATGCGATGGCGCAGCGCGTCCGCCGCCTCCGGCTCGCCGTGGGTAATGAAGGTGCGGCGCGGCGGCTGTGTGAATCCCTTGAGCCAGCCAAGAATTTCATCGGCATCGGCATGCGCGGAAAGATTTCCCAGCATTTGCACTTCGGCGCGTACCGGCACATATTCGCCGTGAATCTTGATCGCCTCAGCACCTTGCATCAGACGGGCGCCGCGCGTCCCGCCGGCCTGAAAGCCGGTAAACAAAATGGTGTTGTGCGGATCCGGCGCAAATGCTTTCAGGTGATGGACCACGCGGCCGCCGGTCGCCATGCCGCTCGCGGCCAGAATGATCATCGGCCCATGCGACTGGTTGAGCCGTTTCGATTCCTCGACACTGTTCACAATCTTTGCAGCACTGCACAAGCCATCGCATTGCGCCGGGGTCAGGCGATGCTCGCCGCGATGCTGATGAAAAATCTGCGTCGCATCGACAGCCATCGGGCTATTCAGATAAACCGGATAATCGGGGATCGCCTTGCTCGCTTTCAGCAAATGCAGGTAGTACATCAGCGTCTGAGCGCGCCCCACCGCAAAGGTCGGAATCACCACCACCCCCCCGCGTCCGGCCGTCCGGTTGATGATTCCGGCAAGCGCAACCAGGGGGTCGGCAGTATAATGGCGACGGTTGCCATAGGTCGATTCGACCACCAGATAGTCCACCTTTTCGATGCGCGACGGGGCGGGCATCACCAGGTCGTGCGGTCGCCCGATGTCGCCGGAAAACAATATGGAGGTTTGTGGCGTATTCAGCGCAACGAACGCAGAGCCCAGAATGTGGCCGGATGGCGACAAGCGCAGAGTGAGATCGTTGCCGAGATGAACTTCGCGTTCGAATTCTATTGGTTTGAACTGGCTCAAACAGCGTTCGGCATCCTCACGGGTATAGAGCGGCAAGGCCGGATGGTGTTTGGAAAAGCCGCGGCGGTTCGCGTAATTCGCCTCTTCCTCCTGCAAATGACCGCTGTCCGGAAGCAGAATCTCGCAAAGGTCGCGGGTTGCTTCCGTGCAATAAACCGGCCCGGAGAAACCATTCCTGGCAAGCAATGGCAAGTAGCCGCTGTGATCGATGTGCGCGTGAGTAAGGATCACGCATTCGATGGAAGCCGGATCGCAGGGGAACGCCGCCCAGTTTCTCAGCCGCAATGGCTTGTACCCCTGGAACAACCCGCAATCGACCAGGATGCGGCGCGAGTCGTGCTCAATCAGGTATTTCGATCCGGTTACCGTTCCGGTTGCCCCGAGAAATTGGATGGTAGTCATAACCTGTAGCCTCTCGTTCCCATAAGCCTTCTATACATAGCGACATAAATCTACTGCGCGAATCGT
>JAUYGW010000282.1 GCA_030690245.1 Gallionella sp.
GCGCACCGGCATCGCGCGCCATCTGCACGATCTCGCGGCTGGTGGTGCCGCGCACGATGGAGTCGTCCACGAGCAGCACATTCTTGCCCTTGAATTCCATGCCGATGGCATTCAGCTTCTGGCGTACCGATTTCTTGCGCATCGCCTGCCCGGGCATGATGAAGGTGCGGCCGATATAGCGGTTCTTCACAAAACCTTCGCGGAACGGGATGTTGAGACGGTTTGCCAATTGCAGCGCGCTGGGGCGGCTGGAATCGGGAATCGGAATGACCACGTCGATATCTACCCCGTCCCATTCGCGCTTGAGTTTATCGGCGAGGTATTCACCCATGTACAAGCGCGTTTCGTAGACCGAGATACCATCTATCACCGAATCGGGGCGCGCCAGATAGACATACTCGAAGATGCAAGGATTCAGGCTGGGTCTGTCGCTGCATTGCTGGCTGTGGAAATTGCCGGCAAAATCGATGAATACCGCCTCGCCGGGTGCGACATCGCGCAAAAACTTGAAGCCCAGCGTATCCAGCGCCACGCTCTCCGAAGCGACCAGATATTCCTGCCCCAAGGCGGTTTCGTTCACCCCCACCACCAGCGGGCGGATACCGTGGCGATCGCGGAACGCCAGCAAGCCGTAGCCCGCGATCATCGCCACCACGGCATACGCTCCGCGGCAGCGCCGGTGCACAGCGGACACCGCAGCAAAAATGGTCGGCACATCCAGACGCGGCCCTTTGGATCTGGCCTGCAACTCGTGCGCCAGCACATTCAGCAACACTTCCGAATCGGAATTGGTGTTGACGTGGCGCAAGTCATCCACGAACAACTGCTTCTTCAATTCTTCAGCATTGGTCAGATTGCCGTTATGTCCGAGCATGATGCCGAACGGCGAATTCACATAGAACGGCTGCGCCTCGTTGTGATCCACCGAAGAGCCGGCCGTGGGATAGCGCACATGCGCGATGCCCGCATTACCCTGCAACGCGCGCATGTTGCGCGTGCGAAACACATCGCGCACCAGCCCGTTATCCTTGTGCAGATGGAAGGTATGCCCGTCCAGCGTGGCGATGCCGGCAGCATCCTGGCCGCGATGCTGCAAGACTTGCAAACCGTCATACAGCAGCTGATTGGCTGGTGTTTGCGAAACCACTCCGAGAATGCCACACATGAATTTTTATCCCAACAGTTAACTGCGAATTCTGTAACGCACGCGTTGTGCAATGTTGTCCGGCAACCACACCTTGGTCAGCAAAGCGACATCCTCCGCCGTTTTGCTCGTCTGTGCGGTGCGCCAGAACGTCTGCTCCGGAACAGATGTCATCCCGGCCAGCCACACCAGCACGAGTATCACCAGCCCACCGCGCAACACGCCGAACAACCCACCCAACACCCTGTCCAGCCAGCCCAGCCCGACCACTTTCACCAGCTTGGAGAGCAGCCAGGCCAGCACACCCCAAACGATCAATGCCGCGACAAACACCACGGTGTAGGCCAGCGTGATCCGCATCGTCTCCTGCGCCCCCGGCATCATCGGCGCCACGTCGCCGGCGAACAGCTTGCTCAGCAGAAACGCAACCGGCCAGCCCGCCAGAGACAGCACTTCATAAACCAGACCGCGCCACAAACCGAACAACAACGAAACCAGCAATATCGCCATGACGGCAAAGTCGAACCCGGTCATTTCCTCAGCGTACGCTCATCACGTTCGGATGCAGCCCGTGTTTTTCCAGCAGTTTGCGCACCTTCTCGGCTTTTTCGCGCTCCGCATACGGCCCCACGCGCACGCGAACCTTGTCGCCGGCTTTTTCGGTATAAGCCTTGAAACCCAATTTTTTCAGCCGGTTTGCTTCCTGCCTTGCGGTATCGGGATTGGCATAGGCGCCGACCTGCGCGACGAAGCTTTCGCCACCAGCCGGCTTGGCTTCCGGCTGTTTATCGGCAGCCTTGCCCTGCACTTCAGCATGGGGATTGCTTGCGGCAGCCGGTTTAACCGGTGCCACTGCGGAAGCGGCCTCGATGGCGGAAGCGGCAAACGGCGAAGCTGCCGCCACCTCGGAAGCCGCCACACCCGGAATAAATTCGCCGACCTTGTCGGGAGCCGGGATGCGCAGTTCGATGTCCTGCCCGGCAGGGTTGGGTTCGCTGTCCAGCACCATCGGCAGGATCACCACCACCGCCAGCGTGAGCGCGACTGCCCCGATCAGGCGGCGACGCGCCTTGCGCCTCAGGTTCAGTTCATCATCAGTCAGCTGTTTTGCCATGCTTAATGGAGCCCTTAGCGAATCTCAAAATTTCAGCCCTTTCGCGGCCATCGCTTCCGCCACGGTATAGAACGATCCGAAGGCCGCGATTCTATCATTTTCGCCTGCCGCGTTATAGGCATAACGCAACGCTTCGCCGACATCAGGGAAGGCTTGAATATCCCCGCGCACGCCAGTGTTTTGCAGCACTTGCGCCAGCTCCCCGGCGGCCGCACCGCGCGGCGCGTCAATCCCCGCCACCAGCCAGGTATCGATATGCGGATCGAGCGCCGCCGCCACCCCCGCCATGTCCTTGTCCTTGAGCATCGCGAACACCGCCCAGGTGTGCGGGCAAGGCGGCAGGCCGGCGAGGTTCTGCGCCAGCGAACGCGCCGCATGCGGGTTGTGCGCGACATCCAGAATCAGCGTCGGCTTGCCCGGCACGAACTGGAAACGGCCCGCCAGTTGCACCTCGACCAGCCCGCGCCGCACCGCGTCCATGCTCACCGGCAATTTATCCTTGAGCGCATCCAGCGCCGCCAGCGCCGCACCGGCGTTGTTCAACTGGAACGCACCGCGCAACGCCGGATACGGCAACGCATTGCGCGCGCCGATTATGCTGCGGTAATCCCACTGCCCCTGATGCGGCGTAAAGCCGAACTCGCTGCCGATACACCACAGCTTCGCGCCGATCTGTTGCGCATGGTTGCGGATCGCCTGCGGCACATCCGCATCCGCGCAAATCGCCACCTTGCCAGCCCGGAAAATTCCCGCCTTCTCGAAAGCGATCAGCTCGCGCGTCTCGCCGAGGTAATCGGTGTGGTCGATATCCACGCTGGTCACCACCGCACAATCGTTGTCGAACACATTCACCGCATCCAGCCTGCCGCCCAGCCCCACCTCGAGGATCGCGACATCCACCTTGTGCTCGATAAAACACTGCATCGCGGCCAAGGTGCCGAACTCAAAATAAGTAAGCGGAACTTGTAGGTCGGGATTCATCCCGACATCGCCCTCTCGGGCTGAAGCCCGACCTACGCCACCGCGCCGCGCCTCTTCGACTTTCTCGAAAGCGGCGCACAACTCCGCATCACTCGCCTGCCGCTTGGCGATGCGCACGCGCTCGTTGTAATGCAGCAGATGCGGCGAGGTATAGCAGCCGACGCGGTAGCCGGCGGCGTGCAGGATAGATTCCAGCATCGCGCACACCGAGCCCTTGCCGTTGGTGCCGCCAACCGCGATGGCGGGAAAATCGGGATTGAGATTCAGCCGCTGTTTGACTTGCGCCACACGTTCCAGGCCGAGTGCGATGGTTTTGGGGTGCAGGGATTCTAAATAGATTAGCCAGTCGGCGAGAGTGTTGGGCATATGGGGTTGTAGGGTAGATAAGCGCAGCGCATCCGCCAAACTTAAGGTGGATGCGCTGCGCTTATCCACCCTACGCCACTCGCTTACCACGTGAATAGGTAAGCGAATGAAATACCGAAGAAAATCCAAGCAACAACAAAAGGTAATGCGCTTCTTGTCACGCTAGCCAACGATAGTTGCCTCTTGCTCAATTGATCCAATCTATGAAGAGCGGCATCACGAAGAACTTCATTCTCCTGGATATGTGATTGAATCTCATCCTTTAACGATTTAATAACATTAGAAAATGATCGCTTTTCTCTCCGCCGTTCTTGTACCCTCCAGAAAAACAGGAATAGAGTTATTGCGAAAGCAACAAACTTAAATCTGCTATCAGGAATGCCCCAGCAGCCAAGAGTAGAAAGAAAGAGCCAGATACCCTCATCATTCAATGCCGAGTGATACTGGTGAATGTCGGACTTAAAGTCGCTAATTTTCTTGTTGAATTGTTCGAATACAACCTCTTGAGTCTCTGACATGAGAAACGTCCTCAACGGATAAGTTTAGTTTTTGTAGGGTGGATAAGCGCAACCACCCTACGCCACTTCAGAAGCTGCCAGAAAAATTCGCGAGGAGGGAGGGATGCAAGGCGCACGGAACGCAGCAACCGGAATGTACACAAGGTACATGAGGATTGCGAGTACCGCGCAACGCCGCAGACGCCCTCCGCAGCAATTTTAATGGCAGCTTCTAAGCCGCCTCAATCTCCGCCACCGCCGCCTGTTTGGTCAGCAAGGTAATCAGCGTCGTCAGTTGATTCTTCATCTCGCGCCGGTCGATGATCAT
>JAUYGW010000291.1 GCA_030690245.1 Gallionella sp.
GAAAACGGTTGTCGGTTTTTTCCTGCGCATCGCAGAATTGCTTGGCGTTCGCGCCTTTTCGGTCGGTGGTGGCGATCAGCAGACGGTGATGGATGCTTGGCCGGTTCGATTCACTGAGAAATTTATCGACATCGTGTTTGGTGATGTCGTAATCGGGCGAATAGCACTTGGCTTGCACCGCCCAGTGTTTGCCGTCCTTGTGCTGAAACACCAGATCAATGCCGCAGTCCGCACCCCAGCGTCCCGGCCATTCATCCCACAGCCACACCTGATCGACTTGCGTCGCCCATTCGGGATCGGCTTTCAGGAACCATTTGACGAAGTGCTCGAACTGCTTGCCGCGTTTGAGTGGGTCTGGGTCGAGGCTGTTGTAGAAATCGGAGAATTGGGCGGACATGGGTTTCTTATTAACCGTAGGGGCGTATGGCAATACGCCCTTTGAAAATCCGTGTGAATAACATAACGGGCGTATTGCCATACGCCCCTACTTCAACAGCGGATGATCCTTCGGCAACTGTTTTGAATACCAGATCGCAAGCTTGTGCCGCATGGTTTTTTCGGCGACCTGATCTTCCGGCAGGGGCTGGATGACTTTGTCGTGAACCAGCAGCCGGTAGAGGTATAGCAATTTCTCGCTCGCCGAATCGGTCGGTTCAAACTCGACCACGCCCCGCCCCTCCGCATACTTCACGCCTGCGAGCAGCGCTTCCTTGAACAAGGCGTTTTCATTTTTCAACTTTTTCATGGTGTTCTCCGTTGGCGGGGCGCTGCATGACTGTGACCTGCGTGGCTTGAATTGCATTTTTTGGTTTACGGCACATCTTGCCAGACAACATATGGCCCTACAAGCCACATGGCTGAGCAGCAAAAACTGCCACGCTCTTTCGCCCTATTTTGCCCTACCCAACTTCCACATCATCAGCAACGTTCCAAGCAGCGCCATGCCCGCGCTGCACGAATACAGCACGCTGGCACCGTAGTGTTGCCAGATCGGGCCGCTGGCCAGCCCGCCCAGCACTCCGCCTGCGCCGTAGGTGAGGCTGCCGAACATAGCTTGGCCTTTGGACTGGTGCCGCCCCTGAAAGAACTCATGCACCAGCCCCACCGAGGCGGCGTGATACGCGCCGAAAGTGGCGGCGTGCAGTACCTGGGCGATGAGCAGCAGCAACAGGAAATCCACCCCCCAGCCGATCAGCATGAAGCGCAGCACGGCCAGGCCGAGGCTGGCAACCAGGATACGCGTGAAACCATAGCGCCGCACCAGCCAAGGCATCAGGAAGAACACGCCGATCTCGCAGATCACGCCGAGCGCCCACAGCCCGCCGACCGCGCTCTTCGCGTAGCCGTGCTCGACCAGGTAAATCGAGAAGAAGGTGTAATAAGGGCCGTGCGCAACGGACATCAGGAAGCATGCGCCGAACAGCGCCAGCACGCGCGGCTGCAGCACAATGTTCCGAATCGACTGGCTGTCGGTGTGGTGCGCCAGCACTTCGGTGGGCGGGATCTGGCGTGAGAACAGCAGGATGCCCAGCTCGCAGACCAGCCCCGCCCACAGCAGCCACGCGATGGCGATATAGTCGAAGGCGTAGCCCAGCCCCACCACCGCAACGATGAAGCCGATTGAGCCCCACGAGCGGATGCGCCCGTAACGGGCGGTGTGCTTGCCGAGATAAGTCAGCGTGGTCGCCTCGACCAGCGGCATCGACGCGCTCCAGAAGAAACCCATCAGCCCCAGCACCAGCAGCATGCCCCAGAAACTGGTGGTGGCAAACACGCCGAGGTAGCACACCGCGCTCAGCGTCGCGGCGATCTGCACCACCAGCAGCCGTTTGCCGGTATGGTCGGCCAGCCAACCCCACAAGTTCGGCGCGATCATGCGCATCACCGGCTGCATCGACATCAGGATGGCGATCTCGATGGCGTCGAAGTGGATGGATTGGAGATACAGGCTCCAGTAGGGCGCGAACATCCCCACGAAGGCGTAATAGAAAAAATAGAATCCGGCGATGCGCCAGTGGTAGTTCTTGGTGGTGGACATGACAGTACAGCTTCTGAACGGTGCGCATTATCTCACGCCGCAAAAATAATTTTGCCCCAGCCCTTGAAAACAAAAACTCCGCCCCAATTAATCCGCGAGTCGAGACACGGAGATACAACATGACACAGACCAACCCGCAATTTGAACAGCAAGCAACTCCGGCAAGCGCCGAACCGGCCGCGGCAAGCGCGCCGGAAATCATGCCCAGCCTGGAGGAAATGCTCAAGGAAGCCGAGCGCAAGGCGCTGGAGCATTACGACGCCTGGATGTACGCCAAGGCCGAGGGCGAAAACATCCGCCGCCGTGCGGCTGATGACATCAGCAAGGCGCAGAAATTTGCCGTGGAGCGTTTTTCCAATGAGATGCTGGCGGTAAAGGACAGCCTGGAAGCGGGCCTGGCAGTCACCACGGAAAACGTGGCGAGTTTCAAGGGCGGCATGGAGCTGACGCTCAAGCAACTGTCCGGCGTGTTCGAAAAATTCAACATCAGCGAGATCAACCCGATCGGCGAGAAACTGGATCCGCACAAACATCAGGCGATCACTATGGTGGACAGCGACCAGCCCGCCAACACCGTGGTCAGCGTGATGCAGAAGGGTTATGCGCTGAATGACCGCGTGCTGCGCCCGGCGCTGGTGATGGTGGCCAAGGGCAAGGAATAAATACCGGAAAGGGTTAAGGGTTAAGGGTAAAACCGCACTCGCTGAATTCGGAGAGGAGCTCTTACCCTTCTCCCTTCCCTCTTCCCCCTTCTCGGCATCAAGCACTTGAAATATGGATTACCCGCCCCACTTTAGGCGGCAGCAGTTTTACAAATTCAACGCATTCAACTGAAAGGAAAAGCATCATGGGAAAAATCATCGGTATTGACCTGGGCACGACCAACTCCTGCGTCGCCATCATGGAAAACGGCAAGACCAAGGTGATCGAGAACGCCGAAGGCACGCGCACCACGCCTAGCATCATCGCCTACATGGAAGACGGCGAAGTGCTGGTCGGCGCGCCGGCCAAGCGCCAGGCGGTGACCAACCCGAAGAACACGCTGTATGGCGTGAAGCGCCTGATCGGCCGCCGCTTCGAGGAAAAGATGGTACAGAAGGACATCGGCATGGTTCCGTACAACATCGTCAAGGCCAAGAACGGCGACGCGTGGGTCAAGGTGCGCGACAAGGAAATTTCCGCCCCCGAGATTTCCGCGCAAGTGCTGATGAAGATGAAGAAGACTGCCGAAGACTACCTCGGCGAACCGGTGACCGAAGCGGTGATCACCGTGCCCGCGTACTTCAACGATGCACAGCGCCAGGCCACCAAGGATGCCGGTCGCATCGCCGGTCTGGAAGTGAAACGCATCATCAACGAACCAACCGCAGCCGCGCTGGCTTTCGGCATGGACAAGCAGGAAGGCGACCGCAAGATCGCGGTGTATGACCTGGGCGGCGGCACGTTTGATATCTCCATCATCGACATCGCGGAAATCGA
>JAUYGW010000293.1 GCA_030690245.1 Gallionella sp.
CTGCGCGCCTGGTCTGTTTGGTGTAGCGGTCAAAGCCGCCCGTAGAAAGTGTCGTTTGTTTCATCGTTTTAATCCGTTTGTTCAACCCGAGCTTCTGACAGCATGAGCGTGAAAAGTTCGAGACTTAATCAGAGGTTCCCTTGCGTAATCTGTGTAATCTGCGGACAACTGCTTTTTCTAGGATAAAAGGGCCCTCATTTCGTGTATCTCATTTCGAGTGTCTGGGTTAAATCACGCTGCTAACATTGCGGCCTGCTCGCTACAACACCACCGGACGATCCGGCATTTCATTTGACTTGTCGCCGCGCGCCGGAAAATGACGCGCCAGATGTTCGCCCACAGCGTGTATTCCGGCCAGCACGCCCGCCTCGAATTGGCCGTTGCGGAATGCCGCTTCCACCTCGCGGCAGATCGCTTCCCAGGTTTCCGCACCGAGCCTCACATGGATGCCGCGGTCGGCGACGATCTCCACATCGCGATCCGCCAGCAGCAGATAGATCAGCACGCCGTTGTTGTGTTCGGTATCCCAGACACGCAGCTCGGAAAACACCTCGATGGCGCGCTCCCGCGCCGGCTGTCCGCCGAGCAGCGGCGACAGGTCGAGCGCTGCCTCTACCGCGAAGCGAATCTGCCCATCGTGCCGCGTCTCGGTTTCGCGGATCGCGCGCTCGACCGCCTCCAGCGCACGCGGCGGAAAGGCGCGGCGCACCGCCGCACGCCCGCTGGATAGATGCTTCAAGATACGTTTCAGGTTCATCCCGGTATCCCGTATTTAAACCACGAAGACTGCGAAGAGAGCGGGCAGGCGACTTTCTTCGTGGCCTCTGTGTCCTTCGTGGTGAAGTGTTTTTTCATGATTACCATCTCCCCGAAGCGCCGCCGCCGCCAAACCCGCCGCCCCCGCCACTGAAGCCGCCGCCACGGGTTCCACCAAATCCGCCGCCATGACCGCCGAAGCCGCGTCCACCGCCCAGCAGCACGAACACGAATGCCATCAGCC